>CAYWZD010000370.1:0-4571 GCA_964462755.1 uncultured Victivallales bacterium
GAAGCACTCCCGTGAGCATCTGGAAAAAGATGATTCCGAGGGAATAGAGATCCGCGTGCCAGGTGATTTCCTCGTTGGCGGTGAGTTCCGGACTGGCATACCATTGCTGTGGACGCATCGTGTCTTCCGGGAAATATTTTCGGCGCCAGCGGGCGATTCCGCAGCCGAGAATGCGGTTGCTTTCCCTCGGGATGAAGAAAATCTTGTTGGGTTTCAGGTCGCCGTGAATGATCCCGTTCCGGTTGGCCTTGTCCAGAATGAGCGCGGCGGAGTAGATCAGGGGGAGGGAACGTCCCTCCGAGATCGGGGCCATCGAAGAGATCAGCAAGGCGTATGAGGGTTCCTCCCGGTAGGGAATGGAATAATAGCAGAGTCCGTTGTCCAGCGAACCGGCGCCGGTATACGGGAGGAGTCCCGTATCCGTTTCGGGGATGATGGCGGCGATTCCGGCGAGATCCTTTCCCGCGGAGGAGTCGGTGGGGGTTCCCTTGAAGACCTTCATGGCGGTTTTTTCGCCGATGCGGTCCGTCACCAGATAGAGGGCGCTTTCCGCGGTTTCGGAGAGGATGGCCGAGATGACGCCGTTCGAAAGGTGGTCGCCGACCTTGAAGGGACTTTCGAAGCTCTTTTTTTCGGAGGGTTTCACCATGGAGAGCGGCGCTTTTGCGATGGTCTGTATTTCGGTGCTCTTGGTCCGGACGGGCTGGGTCTGCGTCTGGGATTCCGGGATGCAGAAGCGGAATTTCACGGGGCCCACCTGGATTTCGTCGCCGCTGCGGAGGAGCACGTCATGATGTCCGATTTTCCGTCCGTTGAGGAGCGTTCCGTTGGTGGAATACATGTCCGCCAAGGCATAGGAACTGGTGTTCGAATTGAAATAGATGACGCAATGGCGGCGGCTGATTTTTGCCATATTTTCCAGAGCGACAGCACATTTTGAATCCCGGCCGATATAGTATTCGCGGTCCGAGGTCAGTTCCAGTTTTTTCTTTACTTCGTCCAGTTCATATTCGAGATAAGGCATAATGAGTCTCCCAATCCTTCATATCATAGCATGCGGAGTGTTTTTTTTCCAGTGTGAAGCGATAAAATCGATTCTTTTTTCAGGGGTGGATCGGAGGGTTCCGGTATTGTTTTTTTGAAAAAAGGTGTTATAGTATTTGTCCAAAAAATGGGGTGGTGGTTTTTGATGTTGACAGTACTTCTGCCGAATTACAAGACGCCGGAACTGACGAAACTTTGTCTTCGCGCCTTGCGAAAAAATTCGGATTTCTCCAAAATGCGCATTCTGGCCGTGGACAACGCTTCCAACGATGAGTCTGTCCGCTATCTGCGTTCCCTCCCGTGGATCGAACTGATTGAACGGGAACCCGCCGAGGTGGAAAAACTCCTGCCCCCGGAAATGCATTCGACCGCGCTGGATCTGGCGCTGCGGCGGGTCGAAACGGAATTTGTCCTTTCCCTGCATACGGATACGATCCTTCTGGACCCGGGGTGGCAGGATTACCTGATGAGGAAAATTGGACGTTCCGGGAAAGTCGCCGGGGTCGGCAGCTGGAAACTGGAGCGGACCGCCCCGTGGAAGCAGATGTTGAAACGGACGGAAGACGGTCTCCGGGGGATTTTCGGACGCGGGCGCGGGGAGTTCCGCTTTCTGCGGAGTCATTGCGCGCTGTACCGCACGGAACTGCTCCGGAAATTCACGCGGGGATTCGGCGACGGCGAATGCGCCGGAAGTTCGATTCACAAGTGTCTGCTGGCCGCCGGTTACGAACTGGATTTCCTGCCCGTGGAAGAGTTGTCGCGCTATATGGTTCATCTGAATCACGCCACGCTGATTCTGAATCCGGAGGTTTGTCCGGCGCGCCGGACCGGCACCTCGAAAGCCTTCCGCATGCTTCAGCGGAAGATGGAAACGGAGCTGTTTGCCGAGGTTCTCCGGGACGATTCTCTGGACCGTTGATTTTCTTTTTTCCGTATTCCATTGAAAAACACCTGATGAAGCGCTATTGTACAGGAGTTTTTTTTTTACAAAGAATACAGGATGATTGAATGTCTCATAAAAAACAGAAACTGGCCACCTACTGGCGCCTGCTCGCTTATGCCGAACCTTACAAATGGCGCCTGGCCGTAGGAATTCTGGCCGGATTCCTGGCGGGCGGCTCGCTTCTCGGCGGACTCATGATGCTTCCGCACCTTGTGAAAGGAGTGGAAAACGTCCATACGGAGAGTTCGGAAGGGGTGGCCCGCACCGCCGCAAAGATAGTCCGCGCGGTGGAGACGTCCGGCATGACCCTGCCCGACAAGGAGAAAGCCGTCACGGTGATTCTGGAGACTCAGGACAACCGCGGCGAACTTCAGAAGAAGATCGAAAAGGCGAACCACCAGATGCAGGGCTATTTCCCCGCCTCCTGGAAAGTAAGCATTCTCTATGTGAAGGGCGATGTGATATTGCATGTCTTCGGGTGGAAGATTTTCACTCTCCCCGCCGAAAACAGCGCCGGAAAGATGACATGGCAGTTCTTTTCCATATTCGCGCTCGGATTTATCCTGATCTGGATTCTGCGGAACATCTTCATCTTCGTGAACCATTATTATACCCGATGGGTCGGAACGCGTGTGGTGATGGACCTCCGTTACGAGGCCTTCCGGCACCTCATGAGCCAGTCGATGCGTTTCTACGGGAAGGTGGACATCGGACAGATGATCTCCCGGACCACCAACGACACCGCCGCCATGGAGGCAGCCGTGGCCAACTCGATCGCGGACGCCACCCGCTGTCCGCTGGAGATTCTCGCCTGCGTTCTTGCGATTCTGTTCGCCAGCCTCAAATATAACAACTGGCTGCTGCCGATCATTCTGTTTGTCGGTCTTCCGTTCTGCATGCTGCCGGTCATCGTCATCAGCCGCCGGATCCGCAAGATCTACCGGAAGTCCTTCCAGCAGATTGCGGAAGTCGTCCAGCGGATGCACGAGGTCCTTTCCGGAATCGTGGTGGTCAAGGCCTATCATGCGGAACAGCGCGAAGTGGAGAAATTCAGCGTCATCAACACCCGGTATTTCAATTCCGTGGTCCGCGCCCTGAAACAGCAGCTTTTCATGCCGCCCCTGATGGAAGTGGTGGCCGTGTCCTCGACGCTGGTCTTTTTCGTGTTCAGCTACAGCCAGGGGGTCACTCTGACGGAACTTGTGCAGCTTCTGGCGCCCTGTTTTCTGGCGTACGCGCCGATCAAGGCGCTGGCGAAAGTCTTTTCCAACGTCCAGCGGAGCATGGCCGCCGCGGACCGGTATTTCCAGCTGCTGGACATCGATTCCAGTCTGGTCGAGAAAAAGGACGCCGTCGTTCTGAAGAGCTTCAATGACCACATCACCTTCGACAACGTCACATTCGCCTATGAACAGCGGAAAATTCTGGACCGCATCAACCTGACCATTCCCAAGGGGCATGTTGTCGCGGTGGTCGGAGAGACCGGCTCGGGCAAGACCACCATCGCCAATCTGATCGCCCGTTTCTACGATGTCAACGACGGTCATGTGCTGATCGATGGAATCGATGTGCGCGACATTCAGGTGGCGTCCCTCCGCGACCAGATCGGAATCGTTTCACAGGACGCCGTTCTGTTCAACGATACCATTGCCAACAACATCGCCTACGGCGTGCCGGACGCTTCCCGCGACCAGATCATCGAAGCCGCGAAACAGGCCAATGCCCATCTTTTCATCACGGACGGCCGTCATGAAAGAGGTTACGACACCGTTGTCGGGGAGAAGGGATTTCTCCTCAGCGGCGGCGAAAAACAGCGTGTTTCGATTGCCCGTGCGATCCTGCGGAATCCTCCCATCCTGATCCTCGACGAAGCTACCAGCGCGCTGGATACGGTAACGGAAAAACTGGTTCAGGACGCCCTCACGCGGGTCATGACCAACCGCACGGTTTTTGCCATTGCGCACCGCCTGAGCACCATCAAACACGCCAACCTCATCATTGTTCTCGACAAGGGACACATCATCGAGGCGGGCACGCACGACGAGCTCATGAATCTGAACGGCAAATACCGGAAACTTCACGACACCCAGTTCGGGAAGAACGAGAAGGAACAATAACTTCCGCCGGAACGGTTCCGGGAGTTATTGCTGGCGCAGAAGATAAGCCGCCGCGGATTGCACCGGAGAGTCTTCTCCGTGCAGGAGTTTTCTTGCATCGGCACTGACGGTTGTGTCCGGAGCGACCCCTTCCTTTTCGATCCGTTTCCCGGATTCCCTCCGTTCATCCCCGGTGACGGTCTGAAGCCGGAAGCCTTGTTTCAGCCGGATGACGGTGGAAGGGAGGCATTGTCCAGCGGAACGGATTCCGAAAATGCGTCCGGCTCCGGCGTCCTGAATGCCCGCGGCGAAAATCTCCGCGGAACTGTAGGAATTGTTGTCGATGATGACCGCCAGCGGTCCTTTGAAACATTGTCTCTGCGGGGTGGAAGTCAGCCGGACTTCACCGCCCTTGAAAGTCATGGTTCCGAAACGGATCTTCTCCGGAGTCGTCCAGGCGGCCAGCCATTCGACGCTGTCCAGCGTTC
>CAYWZD010000371.1:0-4561 GCA_964462755.1 uncultured Victivallales bacterium
TTGAAAATCAACGAGTAATAAACCAGAAAAATGAAGGATAATTCGTTGAATGCGCCCTTATGCTTTTTCCCTGATTTTGGGACGTTTCATCTGCCGGTGCCAGAGGGCCGAAAGATAGGCTTTCATTCGCGGCATGGACTTCGAGGAAGGAAGGCCCCCGCCGCTTTCCAGAGAGGACACCGGGAAGGCTTCTGAAAGGTGAATTTTCGGGCCTTTTTCGCGTTTTTACTTGACGATTACTGGATAACGCCAATATCCGGACGCCTTCCTTGAACTCAAATTTTACTTGACGATTACTTGATGATTTCCGGTTTATACAGTTGCAAATGAGGCTAAAGGAAAATAAAGGAAACGAAAAAGGAACGGAAGGGGCTGAAAGCTGTAACTCGTTGATTTTGAGGGTATTTGAATGGAGCCAATGATCGGATTCGAACCGATGACCTGCTCATTACGAATGAGCTGCTCTACCGACTGAGCTACATTGGCTTGTCTGCTTGCAAAGTCTATACTATAATTCCTTTTTCAAAAAACGCAACCTCCTTTTTCAATTTTCTTCCCCGGAAATAACCCTTTTGCCATTCCGTTGAGTTGTCTCGAGGAAGTCGCCCTGTCCTGCCGGGAAATGCCCGGAGCTCTCGAACTTGCCGTTTCGGCAAATTCTCGTCCTTGAGGGGGGAACCGCTCCAGGCAGGGATTTCGTGCGCTGCACGCCCAACTTATGCAGTTGGATCGCAGCAATACTGAGAGTATTGCATGAGACTCTTTCTAAAGACGGAAAATGCGTCAGCATTTTCTCGAAGGTGCAGGGGATTCTCCCCTGCTTGCGTATGGGCATCAACGGGTTCCGGAAAGAGGCTATTTCCCGTTCACGTGTCTTTTTCGTTAGAAATGGCGCTTCCCTCGTTGCACTTTGGGGCGTCCGGCTGTATATTAATTGTTCTGTAACACCAACAAGCAAGGCGGTTTTATGTTCAACAATCGAAATTATCAGACGGATGACCACGAAGCAGGCGGCAATAAAATGCTCTTCGGAATCATTTGCGTGACGGTCCTGTTTTTCCTTCTGACCTCGACCGCAAAATCTCCGCTGACTCCTCTCCTGATCCTTCATACGGGAGCCATACAGGACTATCAGCTCTGGCGGCTGGTGTCGTCGCTGCTGGTCAATCTCAACGGGTGGAACCTGTTTTTCGAAATGTTCGCGCTGTATATCTTCGGAACGATCGTCACGCCCCGAATCGGCGGTTCCAAGACGCTGGGGCTTTATCTTTTCAGCGGACTGTGCGGAAATCTGCTGTGGCTGGCGCTGAACTGGAATTATCCCACGATGGGAATCTTCAGCTGCAGCGGCGCCGTTACGGGAGTCATCATGGCGAGCGCGATGGCGGCGCCCAACATGCAGCTGTATCTGCTTTTCATTCCGTTCCCGATCAAACTGAGGACGATGGCGATCGTGTTCATCCTGCTGGATGTCCTGCTGGCGGGGATGACGCCTTTCGCTCTGCTGGATGTGGGCGGATTTATCGGAGGGTATCTTTTCATGCGGATTTTCCTGCGCCGTTTTGTGGAATGGGACATGCTGGATCTTCGCGAATTCAGAAAGAAAAAGAAGCCTGAACCCTATGTCTTCACGCAGGATGTGCGGAAGCCGAAAACGGATTCCAAGATGCCGACCCGCAGTGAAGTGGATCGGATTCTGGACAAGCTTTCACGGACGGGAATCAACAGTCTTACGCCCGATGAGGTGAAGACGCTGGAAGATGTCCGCGAACAGATGAACAAGAAATAAACAAGGCGGAAGCGATGAAAATAGTCTGGGTGACGAGCGAGTCCACCCCGTATGCGAAAACGGGAGGTCTGGCGGATGTGTCCGCCGCACTTCCGGAAGCCCTGGCGGCGCGCGGCCACCAGATGAGTGTCATCATGCCGTATTACGCCCAGCAGACGGGTCGGCTCAACCTGAAGTTCGACGGATACCATACGATGCTCGGCGTTCCGTTCGGACCGGAGACACTCTGGGCGCAGATCCGGATCATGAAAGTCAGCAAAAACCTGACCTATTACTTCATCGAGTTCAACCGTTTCTTCGACCGCGCCGCGCTGTATGACTGGAACGGAAGCGAATATGCCGACAATGCGAAGCGGTTCATTTTCTTTTCCCGCGCCGCGATGCAGGCCATTCTGGCGCTCGGGCTCGAGCCCGACATCCTCCACCTCAACGACTGGCATGCCGCGCTGTGTTCCATCTATCTCAAGAGTCCGCTGTATTCCGGTTTCCCCGCGTTCAAAAACACCCGTTCGGTGATGACGATTCACAACATCGGCTATCAGGGGGTCTTCGACAAGGGGGAACTCTACTGGACCGGGCTTGGCTGGGAATATTTCAACTACATGTGTCTGGAGTTCCATGACCGTCTCAACCTCCTCAAAGGAGGGATCATGTGCGCGGACATCGTGAGCACGGTCAGTCGGACGTATGCCGAAGAGATTCTTTCCCCTCGATACGGGTTCTCGCTGGATTCCGCCCTGCGTCATTGCGCCTACCGGGGACGTCTCCGCGGCATTGCCAACGGGATCAACATGGCGGAATGGAACCCGGAAACGGACCGTCTGATTCCCGCCCGGTTCAGCGCGAGGAACCTGAAGGGGAAGGCCGCGTGCAAGGCCGCTCTCCAGAAGCGGTTCGGACTGCCGGAACGTCCGGAGGTTCCCCTTTTCGGCGTCCTTTCGCGTCTCGCCTACCAGAAGGGGCTGGATGTGTTCGCGTCCTGTCTGGAGGACATGCTTTATCACGACGACTTCCAATTCGTTCTGATCGGGTCCGGCGATCCCTGTCTCCAGAGTCATTTCCAATCTCTTGCGGCGCGGTATCCGCACCGGTTCGGAGTGTTTATCGGATATGCGAAAGACGCCGACTCCCATCTGCTGGAAGCCGGTTCGGACATCTTCATCATGCCGTCGCGGTATGAGCCGTGCGGGCTCAACCAGATGTACAGCATGCGCTACGGCACCCTGCCGCTGGTCCGGCATACGGGCGGTCTGGCGGACACCGTGCTGAACTACTCTCCGGAGGCGCCGGGGAAATCGACCGGGTTCGTCTTCAATGACCTGTATACGGAGTCCCTGAGAAATACGATCCGCTGGTCGGCCGATGTCTTCCGCAACGCGCCTTCCGACATTCTCGCCATGCGGAAAAACGCCATGCGAACGGACTTCTCCTGGAACCATACCGCTTCCCTGTACGAGGCGCTCTATCATGATGCGCACCAGTGATTTCGATTATGAGCTGCCGTCGGAACTGATTGCCCAGAACCCGCCCGAAAAACGCGGCGATTCGCGCATGCTCGTGCTGAATCCCGCGGACGGCTCCATGACGATCCATCCCTTTGCCGCGATTCCGGAGTATTTCGAGTCCGGGGATCTGCTGGCGCTCAACAATACGCGGGTCATCCGGGCGCGTCTTTACGCCCGCAAGGAGTCCGGCGCGAAGCTGGAGATTCTTCTGCTCAATCCCGTTTCCGGCAACGAGTGGAACTGTCTGATGAAAAACGCGAAACGGGTCGAGCCGGGCGCGGTGCTGTCCCTGCTGGACCTCTCGATGAAGGATTCGGGACGGAGCGTCGAACTTGTCGAAAAAGAGTCCGGCGGCAACTGTCGCGTCCGGTTCCTTCAGGACGACTCCGACCGGACGCTCCGGCTCTGTGGACACGTCCCCCTGCCGCCCTACATCCGGCGCGGCGAAGACACTCCGCCCGACGCGGAGCGCTATCAGACGGTTTACGCCAAGGCTCCGGGAGCGGTCGCCGCGCCCACGGCGGGGCTTCATTTTACGCAGGAAGTGCTTGAGGAACTCAAGCGCAAAGGTGTGACGGAAACCGAACTGACTTTACACGTCGGACAGGGAACATTCCAGCCGGTGACGGTCGAAAACATCGCCGAACATCCCATGCACAGCGAACACTTCATCCTTACGAAGGAATCGGCCGGATTTCTGAATGCCGCCCGTGCGAAAGGGAAGAAAATCGCGGCGGTCGGGACTACTTCCCTCCGTGTGCTCGAGTCGGTGGTTCAGCCGGACGGCTCCTTCAAGGAACAGGAGACGGACACCTCCATCTTCATTTATCCGCCTTATAAGGTCAAGTCCGCCGACATGCTTCTGACCAACTTTCATCTTCCGAAAAGCACTCTGCTGATGCTGGTTTCCGCCTTCGCCGGGTTTGATCTGGTGATGGAGGCCTACCGTTACGCGGTCCGGGAACGGATGCGTTTCTTCAGCTACGGCGACTGCATGCTGATCCTGAACCGGGTCCGCTGAAGTCATGCAGGGGGGAGATTCCCCCGCACCTCCGAGAAAATAATGTCATGCAATACTCTCAGTATTGCCGCGGTCCAGCCGCGAAGGCTGGGCGTGCGGAGCACGAAATCTCTGCCCGGAGCGGTTCCACCGCGCAAGGACGAGAATTTGCCGGAACGGCAAGTTCGAGAGCTCCGGGCGTTTTCCCCGAGGACAACCTCACGGGAGCGGCGGCTCTCGCTCCTCTCGGAGCTCGTCCGTCAGCGG
>CAYWZD010000372.1:0-4536 GCA_964462755.1 uncultured Victivallales bacterium
GAACGGTGTTTTCGACAAGACGGGATGCGAACAACTGACGTCCTTCCCCTGCGAGGCCGCAGGGCTTCAGTTCCGCGCCATGAAAGACTGGAATTCCCGGTATCTCTACGATTTCTCCGAATTGAGCGTGGTCGAACTCAAGAAAATTGCAGAAGAATCCGGGGTTCACCTTTACACCGACACCGAAAATCCGGTGTATGCGGAAGGAAATCTTCTGGCATTGCACACGAAGGATGGCGGACGACTCTCCCTGCGTGTGCCCGGACGCTTCAGCAAAGCACGGGAACTTTTCACTGACAGGGAACTTGTCATCGAAAATGGAAGTTTCACTTACGAATTTGTTACGCCGGACACCGCGTTGTTCGAACTGTCCTGACCTTATCCGGCAGAAAAGTGGTCAGTCCGCAAGATTCAGATGTTTCTTGATCTGGGCGGGTAGATTTTTGTGACGTCCCTCGGAAATGTTGAAGCGTTCGCAGACCGCGGAAATCAGCCAGGCAGTATGATCCACCAGCCCGCTGGTCAGGTTCACCGCGGAATCGTTCTTCCTCACCTTGATCTCCGGGATACGGCAGACAAAATCACCGGGTGCACTGCCGGGGAAGATCAGTTTGAGGTTCTCCGCGTTGTTGAGAAGGAAGCCGAACTGAAGAGTTTCCTCGTTGAATCCGAACGAAGTATAGAGATGAGCGGAAAAATACATGGCTTCTGAAAGGAAAGTCAGAAGAAGGTCGTATGGAATCGAACGGTTTTTCGAAGGAACGATCATGCGCTGGAACTGGAAGAACCCCGAACGGTAAAGCTGCCAGGAATGTTTCTTCGATGCAAACCGGAAACAGACATTGGTGAAATACGCCTCCTTGAGCTCGCTGGTGGAAATGAAGGGGGAATTCGGGAAGAATTCGCAGGCGTCCTCCGCATGGGAACGCAATTCGGACAGGGTGAACCGTTCGGCGATGTAGTCTCCGGGCGCGACACTGAATTCGAGACTCACGGAGCCGGGTTCGTTTCGCGTGAACTTGTTGAAGAAAATCCGGGAATGGTTGAGTTCCTCCGTGAAGTGACTCTGGCTCTCCGCTCCCGGTGTGACCGTGTGGTTTTCATAAAGCAGACCGCGGATCATGCGCCCGAGAAGTTCCCGCTGGTTCCGCATGGCGCGCTGAATAATGCCGTGAATCTCGCTGGAACGGTAGGCCGGACGGCTGGCGGCATCGACGGTGCGGATGTAGAAAATGCCTTGAATGAGTTCGTGTTCACAACTGCATGTGCACACGTGCGGAAGCAGGGAAAAGCGGCGGATGACAAACACCACGTAGCGTTTTTCGTCCACGGTGGGACGTTCGATCGTGAACTCGACCTGGGGGTCGGCGAAGCGGTTGACGAAGTTGCCGACTTCCGTGGGATCGAACGACTGGGATTCCTCTTCAGTAAGTCCGGTGTAGAGGGCGGGCTTGCCGGAGGCGTCTTCCCCCACGCCCACCACCACGTAACCGCCTTTGGTATTGGCCATCGCCATGCAGTGACGGGCGAATTTGGCACGACCCGAACGCGGGAGCTTGTGCCAGTTCTGAGCGGCTTTATAGTCAAGCTCGTCGGATTCGATTCCGCGCTTGATGATGCTTTCCCATTCCATGTCAGTTCTCCATGGTTCGGTTGAAATTCATGATACTGTAGCATACGGTCGGGGTTTTTCCAATCCATCCGCCGATTTTATTTTCTCCCGAGTTGAATTTTAATGATTTTGACTGTATTGTTACAAAATCATCCACACAATTCAGGGAGAGAAATTCATCATGGGCCGTACCTACGAAGAAGCGCTGAAAGATGTTATTTATGACGAAGCGGAAGTTCCCGCCTACACCTTGCCGTCTCCGCTGGTCAGGGAGAACGGTTCCCGCGTGGAAACCGCTTTCGAATGGGTCAATTTCCGCCGCGGAGAAATCCTTGAACTGTACAAAAAAGAGGTCTACGGAACGATTCCGCCCCGGCCGGACAGCGTCTGGTCCGAAGTGATCTCCGTCCGGAACGACGCTCTCGAAAATACCGCGATCCGCAAGGAAGTCCGCCTCCATTTCGACATGAACAACGGGCGGAAGCATTTCATGGATCTTCTGCTTTACCTTCCGAAAACGGCGGAAAAACCGGTTCCGGCGTTTCTCGGCCTCTGCTTCAAGGGGAACCACGTGACGACCGATGAGAAAGACGTCCGCATGACCGGGGGCAATCTGGTCGGCAATCCGGATTTCAAAGAAGAATCGCGCGGCAATTCAATCGAGCGCTGGAGCCATCGCGAACTGATCCGGCGCGGATACGCTTCCGCGACCACCTGTTATCACGACCTCTTTCCGGATTGCAAGGACGGCTGGAACAAAAGCATCTACTCGCTCTTTTACGACGATCCCGCCGCACCGTCCGTGCATGAGAAACACAGCGCGATCAGCGCCTGGGCATGGGGACTCTCCCGCGCCCTGGACTATCTGGAAACCGAACCCGGAGTGGATGCCTCGAAAGTCGCGGTCCACGGACATTCCCGCCTCGGCAAGACCGCTCTCTGGGCAGGCGCGAACGACCGCCGTTTCCGTCTGGTGATTTCCAATGATTCCGGCTGTGCCGGGGCCGCTCTTTTCAAACGCTGCTTCGGAGAGGTCGTGGAAGTGATTCTGAGCAACTTCCCCCACTGGTTCGTGACTTCTTTTGAACAATATTCCCGCAACGAGGCGGCCATGCCCTTCGACCAGCATTTCCTGATCTCGCTGATCGCACCGCGCCCGGTCTGCATCGCGAGCGCAACCGAGGATCTCTGGGCGGACCCGAAGGGAGAGTTTCTTTCCGGGGTCCACGCCGCGGAGGTCTATGCCCTCTTCGGCGCCAAGGGACTGGGGACGGATGTCATGCCGCCGCCGGACACCCCGATCACCGGTGAAATCAGTTATCACAACCGCACGGGAAGCCACAACCAGACGGCCGCGGACTGGGCGCATTACCTGGCATTGGCTGATCTCTATTTCTAACTCGCAGACAAACACTTTTTCTCAAAAAAAATAAGTTCAAACGTTTCAAGGAAGGTGCATCCATGAAAATTCTGATTCTGAACGGAAGTCCGCGGATGGACGGCAATACCCGGACCGCGCTGAACGAAATCGCCAAAGGAATCCGCGCCAACAAATCGGGGGCGGAACTTGAATTCATTGATGTCGTCAAGTGCAAACTCAGTCCCTGCATCGCCTGTGACGCCTGCAAGAAAAACGGCGGAATATGCGTCATGCCCGATGAAACCCCGATACTGGTCCAGAAAGTCTTCGAGGCCGATGTCGTGATTTTCGGGACGCCCGTCTACTGGTGGGGCGTCACTGCGCAACTCAAGACGGTCATCGACAAATTCTACTCCAAGGACACCGCCTTCGGCAAGCAGAAAAAACGGATCGGCCTGGTGACGGTCGGCGCGGCCGGTCTGGAAGACCGCGAATACGAACTGATCCGGGCTCAGTTCGAATGCATCTGCAATTTTCTGGGCTGGACGCTGCTCTTCAGCGAATCCATCTCCGCATGGAATGTCGGAGACCTTGCCAAGAACACCCAGAAAATGGCCGAACTCGGCGAATTCTGGAAGAAGCTCTGAAAAGACTGAACATCCGTATTAGTTCAAAAAAAACAATGTCATTCCGAAAAAATCGGAAACCTTTTTCAGATCGCCTTGACACGCCCCGGAAAACGTGCTATAGTGTGACAAAATTTCCCTGTTTTAAATTTCCAGAAAAGGTGTGACATTTATGCCCAGAAACGAGTTCTTCAGCAAGTTCGCGACCAAGCTGGACTCCATGGACACGGGGTCCATCAATTCCTATATCCATCTTCTCGCGCGCAAGCACGGATTCATGGAGTCCGTATTCAATTCCATCCGCGAGGGAATCGTGGTCATCGACGCCTCCTACCGTCTGGTCTATCACAACGCCGTCGCGAAAGAGATGTTCGGAATTCCCGACGACTTTTCGCATATCCGGATCACGCGTCTTGTCAGGGGGATCAATCTGGAAGACTTCTTCAATTCCGACAACCGGGAACATACCGCTTATCACGAAATCGAAATTCTCTACCCGAAACGCCTTGTCCTGAACTTCTACATCGTTCCGGCTCAGGCCTCCGGAAACAGCGAGTTCGCCACCCTCATTTTCAATGACATCACCGAGACCTACGATCGTCTGAGCTCCGCCGCCGAAAGCGAACGGACCGCGCTGATCACCACCCTTGCCGCCGAAGTCGCGCACGAAATCGGCAACCCGCTCAACAGCCTGTATCTGAATCTCCAGCTCCTCCAGAGAAGTCTCGACTCCGGCAAATTCACTCCCGCCGAAGGAAAGGAAATGATCGCGGAATCCAAAAGCGAGGTGGAACGGCTGGACAACATCATTCATCAGTTTCTCCATGCGCTCCGTCCGAGCAAACCGGTCATGCACATCATCGACCTCAAGACGCTGGTGCTGGAATCCCTCACCTTCATGCGGCATGAAATCGAAGGCCGCGGCGTCACCGTCAACT
>CAYWZD010000373.1:0-4535 GCA_964462755.1 uncultured Victivallales bacterium
GATACCACGGGCTGACCGTGTTGGGAATTGCCTTGCCGTCGGCGCCGACCGAAGGCGGCAGTTTTCCCTTGAAACGATTCTGCGAAACGGCGTTATAAAGCGGCCCGAACCACGGCATGCCGTGGGCGGAAGCCACATGCTGACTGTAGTTGTATGAATTGAGAACCTGTTTCTTTTCCGCTTCCGGGAAGGCGTTGATATAATACGGATCGGATATCCACGGACGTTTCTGAAGAGACGTCCAGAACTTCGTATAAAGTTCGCCGCTGTTCTCCGGAGAATTCATGTTCCAGAGACGCGCGATACAAAGCTGGAAGACGGAACAGGGCTTCGGAGGCATCGCAATTTCCGGCAGGACCGTGACATGGAAAGACTCTTCCGGATACGCCGTTGAAGAACTTTGCAGATGCCAGAAAACTTTCCCGGCTTCTCCGTCCGGCCCCTCCGCCTTCAGGTAAATACGGTCATAGTTCTCCCATGCGTATGACGGGCCGAGTTTGCCGACAAACCCGTGTGCGAAAGTGATCTCATAGCGTGTGTATTTCTTCCCGTCGCGCACAATCGGGGCGGAGGTAAAAACGTCGCGTTCGAAAACCAGTTCGTTCTTCGCATTCCGTGCGGGAAGAAGCGCTCCGGAACCGATGTAACGGATTCCCTCGGGAAGTTCCAGAATCATCCGGAGGGAACCGTCCGCAATCAGCTTGCGGTCCAGTGTCATGCGGAGAAGGAGCGCGGCGGGAAAATTGCGGCACAGGGAATACGTCCGGTTCTGGAACAAAACCGGATACAGTTCGGCTTTCAGCGGCGCAATCTTTCCCGGAGCTTCCGTTTTCTCCAGTTTGACGGCATCGAAATGAACGCATCCGCTCGCCTGACGGAGCGCCAGAATGACCGAAATGGATTTCCCCTGAAGCGTTCCGGTTTTGAACTTATGCTCGACTTTTTTCCAGTCGAAGGAACCGGTCGCGTGCCGGTAGAGACTGCTGCCGATGCTGAATAGCGGATTCCCGCTGTCCATGATGTAGATCATCGCGCCGCAGAACGGCTTGGTCCCCGTAATCTTGTCCGCCTTGATGTAGTAGCTCAGACAATACGAAGTGTTCGGCTCCAGCCGGATTCCCTGCGTCAGAAAAGTCTGCCGGACATCATCCTTGTTGCGGATGCAAAGCGAAGCGGGCGCGTTCACGAAGTCGGAACGGTCCAGCGACACTTCCCCCAGAGGCGGCCCCCAGGATTGCACTCCCCATTTTTCAGGCAGGCCGTTCTCGCGAACAGCGGAAAAGTCGCCGTTCACGACAAGATTTTCTCCGCAGAAAGCCCCGCACAGGCACAAAAAAGTCCCAAGAGACAACAACAGTTTCATATGATTCATCCTTCCAGATCAGGGCACATAGACCACGGTATTCTCATCCAGCAGCAGATAATAAGGCCCTTGCGTGGCCGAAAGCTTCGATATCTTCTGTCTCGGGACCGATTCGGTATGACCGTCCAGCATCACCACGTTCGCCAGCTTCCGGTGCCGCAGCATGATGTTGGCCGTGCCGGTCGACTGCCATGCGTAAATGACATATTTCATCCCCCCGCTCCCTTTGATGCCGGAGTCTCCGAAAAAACCCGTGGTCGAAGGCTGGTTCGTCTTGCACACCCGCTGATAGTTGATTCCGCCTCCGCTGTAGAGGGAATTGTAGAAGACGCCGTAACTGTTTTCCCACGCGTATCCCCAACTATAGAAGTTGCTCTTCTTCAAATTCGGACAGTTGGCAATTTTCGGATTGATGAAGCCGGCTTTGCTGATAGTCTCCCCCCAGAAAGGCGATCCTCCGCTGGGACCTTGAAGCGGCGGCATCCATCCGGCATAATCGTCCGTATACATGATCACGCCCTGGGAAAGCTGTTTGAGGTTGTTGATGCATTGGACGCTCCGGGCCGTTTCCTTCGCCTGATTCAATGCGGGCAGAAGCATTCCGGCCAGAATGGCGATAATCGCAATAACAACCAGAAGCTCGATCAATGTAAAAATCCTCCTGCGAAAGTTCATGAATTGCCTCCTCTGACTAATTTCGGTTTCAATATTTCAGATGACACTGCTTTGTTCATCAGCATATCACTTAACTTCTCGACGGACATGTATCCGATCTGATAAAACGGCTGGACGATGCGCATGACCGGATGGAAATCGCCGAACCCGGAAGGACGGTCGTAACAGACCACTTCATAATCTTTACCATAGGTCCAGCCGCGCCGGGCTGCCTGCAGAAGAATCCACGGGCAGAAATCCGGGCTGGTCGAAAAAATGCCGACAGGCGGTTCCGCTTCCGCGAGAATCGGGTCAATGAATCCGGTGATTTTCTCCGGGGGAGCCGAGCGGAGAGATTCGAACTGGTATTTTCTGACCTTTTTCCCGGCCGCGCCGAGCACGGAACAGAAGGCATCGTCACGCAGATAATAGACCTGACTCTCGAGGCTGGCAAGTGCAAAGGAACGAATCCCATTGACTTGGAGCAGATGCTTTGCCGCCAGTTCTCCGCCGTATTTCTCGTCGATGTCCAGCGAGATGGTCTGTTTCATCGGCCATCCCGCCGTGTTGAGGGAAATGACTTTCCCGCCGTCGTCGATATATTCTTCCAGGCGGGACAGAATCCGTTCGTAGTTCCGGTCCCAGAAAGGAACATAGCTGATCATGCCCGTATGCCGGTAGGAATCCATGGAATCGATGAAGCGGAAATAGGATTCCGCCGTCATCCCGAAGGAAAATGTCAGCGGGACGGAAAAATTGCTGGCGGCGTCGGAAAGCCCACGGATCAATTCCAGAAGCAGCGGATCTTCCCACGAAGGGAGGAAAACTCCGACCGTGGCCGTTTTGCCGCGACGGAGGCTGGCTGCTTCGATGTTCGGGCGATATCCCATGCTTTCGGCAATGCGCCGGATCTCCTCGCGGCGGATCGGCGAGACACGTGTATATCGTTTGTCATTCAGCACCACAGACACCACCGCAGGACGGACTCCCGCCGCCGCCGCAATGTCTTTCAATGTCACATTATTTTTCATGTTCACGCACATTTCATAGTTGCTGTAATCGTTTTCAGCATCTATTATACATAAGATTATTCGCTTTGTCAAGATGTCAACTGAAAAAATGATGAAAAAAATTGAAATCCGGTATTGCGTCAGTGGGTCTTTTCCATTTCTGAAACGAGTCTCATGCAAGGCTCTCAGCCTTGCCGCGGTTCAGCCGCGAAGGCGGGTCGTGCAAAGCACGAAATCTCCCGCCCGGAGCTCGTCCGTCTCCGGGGGAACCGCCGCCGCAAAGACAAAGAACAGGAGGGCGCCTCGCCCTCAAACTCTCCGGCAGGTGAGAGTCACCTGCACCTAGGCAAACCGCTTTGCCAGGGTGTAAGAATTAAAAAAAGGAAAGCGGTGATCCGAATTGCATTCTCTGCAAAGACATGATACAGTATGGCATTCTTCCGCTATTCCTGACGCGGAAGAAATCCGACGGATCGCGGAGCGCGGGACGAGTCCGGGAAACATCCGTCGGCATGGCAACCACAGCAGACAAAGGGGAGAAAATGATGAAAAAAGCATTCACATGGATGATGACACTCGCGGCCGTCTTTTCCGCAATAAGCCTCTTCGCAGACCGGGAAGGAGTGCTCACCGCGCGCGACTTTACGGCATGGACGGGCCCGCAGGGATGGCAGTTCGACCGGGTAGACGGGTATCTTACAGCCTCCGGCCCGGTCAATCTCAGCACCACCGATTCCTTCATGGTATACAAAGATGCCGAATACGAGCTTTCCGGATTCTTCCGCACATCGGGCGGCCAGTCGGACATGACACGTTTCATGTTCGGATTTGATCCCATTGACGCGAACGGAAACCTGATCCCGCCGGTAAATGTGTGTGCGGTGGCCGGCACGAATTCCGTTCTGGCAGGCCCGGCAAGCACCGGCAATCCGTACCTCCAGAACTCCGGGAACGGAAACTGGCAGGGAAATGGAAACATCGCCTTCCAGACGAACCAGAGCTTTTCCGGGTTGCCGAACATGAATCCGTCTACCTACTACAACGACGGAGAGTCCATGGTCCTTTCCCTGCGGAATCCCATGAGCAACCATTGGAGCTACAATTCCTCCCGTCCCCCCGCCGGAGGCGGCCTCAACAAGGCGCCTTTCCAGTGGACCCGCTTCTCCGCACGGACCAAAGGAGCCATTCTTCTGAGAGGCACCGTCAATGTGTGGTTTCCCGGCACCGCGCAAGCCAAGGTATTCATCTTCATTCCCGACAATCTCCCGCTCGACATCAGGGACATATCCGTCACCAGAATCTCGAACTGACCCCCATCTTTGTCGGAGCGGTTTCTGCCTCCGCGAAATCCTGTTTTTGAAGGCGGGTTGCGCAAAATACGAATCCCCCGCCCGGAAGACAACCTCGCGGGAGCGGCGGCTCTCGCTCCTCCGTCGCTCCTCCGTCAGTGGGGAACCGCCGCCGCAAAGACAAAGAACAGGAGGGCTTCGCGCCCTCCAACTCCGCGG
>CAYWZD010000374.1:0-4534 GCA_964462755.1 uncultured Victivallales bacterium
CCCCATCCGCGCCACGTCGTCCGCGTTCAAGGTGGTCTGGGAGAGACACGCGTAATGCTTCGTGGGGTCTGCCGTGGCAAGGAAGGAATCCAGCGCCTCTTCCGAGTCCATTACATGTACCGTCGAGTGAACCCGTCCCAACAGACCTTCCACTTCGCGGTGTCCCTTCTTTCCGAATAGAATGATCTCGGAACCGTCCGCCTCGAACGCCTCGATCCGGCGCTGGAGCGATTTCACGATGGGACAGGCGGCGTCGATCACACGGACTTTCAGGAGGGCGGCCTTTTCCTCCACTTCGCGGCTGACTCCATGCGCGCTGAAAATCAGCGTTCCGCCGCCCGCCGCTTCGTCCGGATTGTCTATGAAGATCACGCCGCGCTTCCGCAGGGACTCCACCACGTTCTCATTATGCACGATTTCGTGAAGCACATACACCGGGAAAGGCCCGGTCGCCAAGGCATCGTCGACGGTTTTCAGGGCGCGTTCGACTCCGGCGCAGAACCCGCGCGGAGAAGCCAGCAATACTTTTCTCATTCGAACACCTCCCGGAACCGACGGTGGAACGCCTTGTCGCCGTAGCGGTCCGGCGCGCCCTCCTTCAGTTCTTCCTCGGAATAATTCGAGCGCAGGTCGAAGACGACGACTCCGTCCTTTCCGATCCGGTACAGCGCTTTCCATGTCCGGCATCCGATTTCATATCCGCCGCCGGGAAGTTCCCCGACCCGTTTCCTGCGGTCCGAGGCCGGCTCGTGTGCCAGTTGGACCCGGCAGAAGTTCATCAGGTCCAGTCCGGAAATTTCGCACAGGAACGCCATCTTTTGTTCGGCAACGGGGGTGAATTGCACGGGGATTTCCGATTCCCTGACTTGATCGCGCCAGCCTGCTTTGGAATCCGGGAAAGAATCCGCGCAGGGAATATAAGGCTTCAGATCCAGAACGGGGGTTCCGTCAAGCAGATCGTGGTTGCGGATGTGAAGGGTCAGACCGTCGATTTTTTCCAGTTCCACGCAACTCATGCCGATGAGGTTCGGACGGTGCGGCGAACGGGTTGCGAAGAGTCCGATGCGGCGTTTGTTCCCGATCAGCGGGGGCGAGACTTTCGGTTTCCAGTTCCGGTTCAGGTGAAACACGAAAAGAACCCAGATCCGTTCGAAGCCGGAAAGGTCCTCCAGCGCCTGTTCGTAGCCGAAGCCGGGGAAGAGTTCTATTTCTCCGGTGTTGCTTGAAAACACGGCTTGTCGCGCCGCCTCGAATTTATACCGGCTCGTGCAATGAACCGCTCCGATCGGAGAGAAGGAATAAGCGTCCATCGGAAACCCGGAGTCATTTCATCTTGAACGTGTCCGCGGTATACAGACCTTTCAGATCCCCGACCCGGATAGGCTCACCGTGTCCGTCCAGATACTGGAAATTATAGTATTTCTTATGGGGGTCATGGTTCACTTTCGTGAAGAAATCCTCGGTATTTGTATTCATCCCGAGAAGCCCCTGCGGAGCTTCCCCGACGAGAATGATGCTAGCGGCGGAACGGGTGGCGGAAATGATCTTAGAGGCGGTGTCATTGCCATCGGTTCCACCGGGACGGTCCGCATTATAATAATTCAAGGCATAGGAAGCATTCGCATCTTTTGTGAAGAGGTCCAGCGCCCTGTTCTCATCCGAAGGACAATAAAAAATGGACATGTTATACTGTGCGTAGCGGAGAAGTCCGGCGGTCCAAAGCGTTTTCTGGTCGGCGGCCAGGTTAGTGCTGGCGTTGGCAATGTCCTCATAAGTGCCAGTGGCCGTTTTTTTTGCGTTTTCGATCTTCTTGGCCCGGACGGTATATGCGGTTGCCTTGTTGTAGATGGGAAGAGAGCCGTCACGGTCCGAGGAAAACAGCATGATCATGGACCCAACCTGTTTCAGGTTGGAGGCGCATTTCGCGCGTTTGGCACGGGAGACGCCAATGGAAATCGCGGGCATGATCAGTCCCGCCAGAATGGCGATGATCCCGATCACCGTGAGGAGTTCGATCAAAGTATAATTCCGTTTCATCCTGTCATCTCCTTCCGGTTATTCCGCGCTGGTCTTCCATGTGTAAAGGAACGCTTCGGTATCGGTGACATCTTCTGCATTACCATAGGAATAAACCAGAACCTTGTCAAGGATATCGCTTTTTTCCGTGTCTCTGGCAAAGCCATTCGTTGAGGTCAGTGAGATTTTACCATCATAATTCCAATCCAAAGCGATGTTATAACGCCGTCCCCATGGATCCAGTTTGTAGTAACCGGCACTTCCTCCCAGCAGGGGGACAACCGTTTTTGCGGGAGGATCCAGAAATCTAATCTTTTTTGTATTATTGGTGCTGGTTGGAACACTTCCATCGGTTGTTTTGGTCATGGTAAGATATTCCATCAATGTGTCATATGCCCCTTCAGCGGTTGTATAGGGGGTGGAGTCTGTGGTAGAATAACGGGTTTCCAGAAAGAGGTCTCCGGTTGTCGCCGGATTTTTTATGAGCGATGCATCCGGAGAAATTTGAGGCCAGACGCCATAGTCGGACTTGAACTGGGTCAGGCCCAGTTTGATGGCGTTCATTTCGGCGCGGGCCTTGGTCTCCTTGCCCTTGGCGGACATGTGCATCACCACCGGGATTGCAATTCCGGCAAGAATGACAATAATGGTAATCACCGTAAGCAGTTCGACCAGAGAGAAATATCTTCGATTCATCACGTTGTCTCCTCGTAGGTTTTCTTTTCTGCTACATTATAGTCCCGCGAATTCGAAAAAGCAAGACATGAAACACGAAAAAAGTAAAATGTTGACACGGCCGCGGAAAAACGGCCTTCTCCGGGGCATCGTGAAAGATCCCGCGCTGCCGGAAACAAGGTTACTTTTTCGGCGCTTTCGGCTTCGGCTGACTCACCTTGAAGTCGTAGAACCGGTTGCGGCCCTCGCACGCGATGATGCCCGCATAATAGGTGTTCGGAAGGTTCAATTCCAGATAACCGAACTCCTTGCCGTCGCATTTGAGGATCATCTGACAACCCTGTTTGACGAAACGCAGTTCGACCTGAAGATCATACACGGTTTTCGGAAGGTAGGAAGTCTTCAGGTAGGCGGCTTTGTACCATGACGGCTTGCCGTCTTTGTACAGATGCCGCCAGACATTGATTCCGTCATCGAAGAGGACGACTTCGAAATGTTCCCGGAACTCGGGAAGGCCTTCTTTGCTTTTTCCCAGTTCGGGCGCGATCACGATCAGGGGAGCCATGCGGTGGTCGAAACTCATCTTGGACGAGATCACCGCGTTGCCGGTGAATTTCCGGTTCAGAACGAGCGCGACGTAAACATCGTTATTGTGTTTCCTGAAAATCGTTTCATCCGGCAGATTCGGGGCCTTGTTGGTGATATAGTCCCAATGCTGAACCATTTCTCCCACATAATTGAGCCGCGGACTCTTGACGTTCAGCCACAGAGCCTGGTCCCATTTGCCGTTTTCGAACGTGGTGAAGAAATCCTCCGCGCCGAGAGACAGCAACAGACAGAAGGCGGACGCCGCTGCGAGAAAGTTCCGATTCATGAAGACCCCCTTTATTTCCAGGAAACTCCTATTTGCCGTAAATTTTGTCGTCGAGATACTGCCGGATCCGGGTGATGCCGACGCGTTCCTGCGCCATGGTGTCGCGGTCGCGGACCGTGACGGCGTTGTCGGTGTCGGATTCGAAGTCGTAGGTGAGGCAGAACGGCGTGCCGATTTCATCCTGTCGGCGATAGCGCTTGCCGATGTTGCCGGTGACGTCGAGCTCGGTGCGGAAGTGGCGGCAGACATCCTTGCGGAGGGCTTCGGCGTTGTCGTTGAGCTTCTTGGAGAGCGGCATCACCGCGACCTGGACCGGAGCCACGAGCGGGGCGATGTGCAGCACGATGCGGACATCGTCCTCCATGCCTTCCTTCTTGGTCGGGGCCTTGTCCTCGTCGTAGGCGTGGGAGAGGATCGCGAGCATCGTGCGGTCGAGTCCGACGGAGGTCTCGACGCAGGTGGGCAGGAACTTCTTGTTCGTCTGCTGGTCGAGATATTCCATGTTCTGCTGGGAGAATTCCTGATGGCGGGAAAGGTCCCATGTTCCGCGGTGGTGGATGCCTTCGAGTTCGCCCCAGCCGAAGGGGAACTTGAATTCGATGTCGACGGCGGCCTTGGCATAGTGCGCCAGCTTGTCGTGATCGTGATACTGGAGTTCGTCGTCGCGAAAACCGAGATGTTTGTGGTAGTATTCCATGCGCTGGGCGCGCCAGTATTTATACCATTCCATGGATTCCTCATCGCTGCAGAAGAATTCCATTTCCATCTGCGTGAACTCACGGGAACGGAAGGTGAAGTTGCGGGGCGTGATTTCGTTCCGGAACGACTTTCCGATCTGGGCGATGCCGAAGGGAAGCTGTTTGCGGGTGGAGATGCGGACCAGGTGGAAGTCGGTGAAGATCGGCTGGCAGGTTTCGGCGCGGAGATAGGCCACGTGTTCCTCGTCGAAGACGGGGCCGACGTAGGTTT
>CAYWZD010000375.1:0-4522 GCA_964462755.1 uncultured Victivallales bacterium
CCCCACGAAGGCTTACGTCTTCGATGCTTTTGATAGCCGTGAAATCCTTGAAGCACTGAGAAATGTTGTCTCTCCACCGCCGCTCCGATTTCGATGTTTCTTCAAGGGGATAAAATTAGAATCTGTTCACCCTATTGAAACAATAATCATGACGAACAAGATAAACCCCGCGAAAATGATGTCCAACTTGTCGTAACGAGTGAAAACTCTCCTGAATCGCTTTATTCGCAAGCAAGGCACAATAACTTCTCCATATTTCTTTCGCAATCTACCTCTGACCGGTCTTCGTCTGCGACATGTATCGCGTTGGGCGCTTACTATGGTTCAAGAGTTTTCTGCCTTCCGGTGCATCTGCGGCGTTTCCCGGCGAGAGCGAGAATGAAACAGCCGCACGCTCTGATGCGGTAACCATATGAATTTTTGTCGTAACGCCTCTTCGGGAACGGCCGATACTCTGTTTTCCCCTTTTTTTAATCTGGGGAGGGTAAATTCCCCGATGCTTGCATCGCACAAATAAAAGTCAGGCGTAAGCCTGTCGAGCTCCAGCGTCGAAACGCTGGTCGCACTTTGTGCGAAACCGATACCGCGTATGCTTGCATCGCGGTAGTTCATTGCTCCCATTGGAATGACTCTTGACTGTTGTGCTGTCAAGGCTGACTGGCTCCATACGGATGCAGATTAGATTTTCCTCTTGAAGCTCCTCAAAAAGACATTGAAGAACCCCTTACAAACCACTCGGAATCAGGTCAGAATTGAAATTTCTGCGATGACAACTCCGCCCCCGACGTCAATCAGCAGACGCGGAACTGGTCCGCGGGCCACATGGGATTGTGAATACCGAAGGGAAGGCCGTCCAACTCCAGTTTCAGGACGCGTGGCAATTCATCCTCTTTCTTGAACGGGAGCCCGCTTAAAATGAGTTTGTCGTCATTCTGCATAAATACGATTTTCTCTCCGCTGGAAAGCAGGGTAATCTCCCTGATCCGGTTGCCGATCCCGCAGATCATCCTTTCCGGACCGCGGTAATCCGCCTGAAGCTGAATGTAGGCGGTGTTCCCGTTCGCCACGGAAATCTCCTGATCCTTATAATCGAAAGGATGCGGGACCACCTCGTAAACGGCTTCCCCGTTGCGGTCCAGCCACGACTTCACCCGGTTCAGGAGTTCGATTTCCTTCGATCCGATCCGTCCTGAAGGGTCCGGCCCGACGTTCAGAAGGAGATTGCCGCCGTTGTGACGCAAGGTCATCAGAAGATCGACGATCCTTCCCGGGGATTTCCAATTTTGATCATAACGGTTGTATCCCCAGGAATCGTTAAGGGTGTAACAGCTCTCCCACACCCCCGCATGGGCGCCGGAATGCTGTTCGGACGAGGCGACATCTTCCTCCAGTCCGCAACGGCTGGAAATCAGAAGTCCGGGCTGGAGACGCCGCAACTCGCGGTGAAGTCCGGCGGCGTTCCAACTCTGCGGCGGAGGACAGCCGTCGTAGAAGAGATAATCGACCGGGCCGTAATCCGTCATCAACGCCTTCAGCTGGCGGTGCGTCTTCCCGACGAAACGCCCCCAGTTCGGACCGTTCATGCCGCCCCGGAAATCAAGGTCGCTCCAGTCGCCGACGGAGTAATAGAGTCCGACGCCGAGGCCATGCTTGCGGCAGGAATCGCAGAAACTCCGGACCAGTTCGTCCCCGATGAAATAACCGTCGTGGTGCCGTGTTGTGAGGACGGCGTAACGCATGCCGGAACGGGCTGCGGTCCCGATCCATTTTTCGGCAAGGTCGCCGTGATTCTTAAACTGGGGAATAACCTTGAAATACGCCTCATTGCTCATGCGTTCCTTGCTCATGACCCATTCGCCGCGTTCATACAGCGTATAGAGCCCGTAGTGAATAAACATCCCGTAGGCGAATTCGTGAAAGCGTTGTTTCTTGTCCATGCTGCCGACAGATCCGATCCTTATTGTTCATTGCCGCGGGCCCGGCGTTCCGCCTCGGAGACCCGCTTTTGGTAGTCATTTCCGACATAAAGGAAATAAGCGCAATTCTTCTTGGACAGCGTAACGGAAAACCAACTTCCGCCCGCGGGAACCCTGCCCAGTTTTTTCCCGGATGAAATGTCGTATACATCCGACGCCGCGGCGGCTTCGATCCGCACTTTGGCGGACAGTTTTTCCGTTGTCATATAGTTGCGGACCAGAAGAAGCGATTCGTTCGCTTTCGTGACGGAACGCGCGGAAACATTCTTCCCTTCGCACGGAAGCCCGTTCAAGACCTTTCCATCCAGATAAATATCTTCGAAGGGAACAATCCTGCGCAGGGCCTCCACATAATATTTCAGGTCGTATGTCGTCATGATGGAAGTCGTCCAGAGTTCGTAAGTCCGCACTCCGGCGGTGGCCGCCTCATAGACGGTCCACGGGAAATAATCTTCCGGAATCAGCTCCATGTTCTGCGCAACACACGGGACCGGGCAGAGCGCCGCCCCCATGGAATTCCCGACACCCTTGATTTTCAAATACTTGTCGAATTTGATCCGCGTCAGTTCAGGAGCCGTGTAGAAGGGGATGTCGAACACATCGATGGCGCCGATCAGATTTTCAGACGGAGCGCGCCACTCGGAAAGCATCACCCGGTTGTCCGGATCGCTGAAGGTGCGTCTGCCTTTGACAGCGGCGGCGAAATCCGAACGGACATCGCTGAACATCTGACGGAAACGGTATTGTTTGAAGGCGAGCCATTGCGCGGCGGCCTCTTTGTTTTTCTCCTTGTCCTTCATGAATTCCACAGGATTGCCGTAATCCTTTTTGTGGTTGTCCTTGATCCAGCGGGAATACTGTTCCAGACAGTGCTTGCAGAAACAGCCGTCGTCCTCGCCCCAGAATTCCATGTCCAGAGCCAGCCAGGAACAGCCGTAATCCCGGACTGCGTCGGACTCGGACAGAGAGGCGATCCAGCGCTTCCACCACCGGCCGCGGTAGGTGGTGCAGACGGTGGCCCCGAACTGTCCCCGGACTTTGGAGCCATCCCAATGCAGATAAAACGCCTCGGAATCCGCCTCCTTGCTCTTCAGCCACCGCCAGAGAGGCGGATTGGCGTTTTCCTGAAGGATCGTATAATTCCCGTTTTTCACCCATGCCGGAAGGAGTCTGTCGAACACGGCTTTCCGGTTTTTCCGCGGAGAATTCAAGTAATGCTGTTTCTGGAGATCGACGGCAGGGAGGGTAAAATTGTTGATGCCGTAGAGCGGAAGCATCTTCACGGGATCGTCCAGCCACATGAACGCGAACTCCGGGCTCAGGCCATCCCACCTCGACGCAGTGCGGCGGAAAGGAGCCATCCGTCCGATTTCAACCGCTTCCAGATTGAGCTCCACGGGAATCTGAGCGCCGTCCTTCCATGAAGTCCAGACATATCCTTTGCCCTTCTGTCCCGGTTTCCAGTTCGTTTTCAGAAAGAGCTGATTGCAGAAGGCGTTGTCCGTGATAAACGGCAGCTCGAAACGATATTCCCGCCAGACGCCGCCCTCTTTCCGGACGGGTCCTCCCACTATTGGCGGAATCATCTCCATACAGCTTCCCCAGCCGCTGCCGTCATAGGCAACCGCCTCCACCCCTTCCGGCAGCCTGAAAATCAGATCGACGGCCCGGACCGATCGGGGAAGACGTCCGGCGCCCCCTTTCGGAGTCTCCGGAAAGTTGTTTTCGATGAAGAAATAGGTAAAGCTTTTCATGCCCGGATCGGTTGCAAGCATCAGTTTATAATTGCGCGCGCCTCCGGGATAATACCAGGAGATGGCCGCATAAAGGCTGTGCGGCTTGCAGAGAATCCGATGGATCACCTTTCCGTTCCGCGTTAAAGAGACCCAGCAGGACGCGTTTTTCGAATTTGGAACCTCAAAAGTCGCGGAAACGTCTCCCGCCTTCGGAGGGAGAACGATCTTCCGGGTGGATTCGGATAAGATCCGTTCGCCTTCGACCGCCTCTACGGAAAGTTCTCCTTTCCATTCCCGTCCGGACGGATTTTCAAGCAGGACGGACAACGTTTTTCCGTGCATGTCAACCTGACGGATCAGCGGGGGATTCTCCGCGAACTGAAGCGTTCCCCAGCTGCCCGGGTCCTGAAAGACGCTCTCCGGCAGAGGACTCCACGAGGAGAATTCCTTCTGATGGTAGATGCCGCGCGCGAAGTTGACGCTCCAGACATCGCCGTCCGAAATGCCGGACACGTTCAATTCCTTCAAAGGAATCCGGAGTTCGAAAGACCACCCGTCCGGTTTCGTTACGGTTTTCAGATCCCATGCGGGATTCCATGCGGTGTCGATTTCGACCATCCGCCCTTTCGTATCCGACTTGCCACGCCATTTTTCAATCGAGTCGTAACGCGTCCCCGCCGCATCGAACATGAAGTGATAATGAGGCTGTCCCGCGGTCGTTTTCCCGTCCGGACGCAGGAACACTTCGAACAGACCGCTGTTCATCGTGATCATGTCCCGTTTGTCTTCCGGGTTGACCTTGTTCTCCGA
>CAYWZD010000376.1:0-4476 GCA_964462755.1 uncultured Victivallales bacterium
GATAGTCCAGGGAGTCCGCGATGTTCCGCATGACGCCGCCGGGTTCCGTGAAGAAGGAGAGAAGACGGCTTTCATACACCGGGCGGTCTTCCATCTGATTGCGCGGACGGTAGAATTCACTGATGAAGTTCGTGAAAAGCTCCACGCAGAGAATCGCCAGCGCAAAGAAAAATATTTTCGAGAAAAAGAGGTTCCAGTTGGTAATTTTCAGTTCGGCCAGGACGGAGGAGCCGGCAGTGAAAAACATGATCACCGCACCGGCCATCAGCCACGCGCCGACCGGACGCAGCCAGCGGAATTCGAACACGTGAGACTGTCCCGCCAGAAAGATTCCGAGAAAAAGACTGATCACCGCGCAAAGGACACTGGTGAACGCCAGCAGAATCGGCTGTTTCGGCAGCCCGGTCCCCAGAACAGGCAGGTTTTCAGGACGGAAAATATAGCTGCGCCAGAACACAACAAGCACCGCCGCCATCAGCAGGGCGCAAAGGATTGCGATCGTCGACGGAATATATTTTTCAAAATTCAAGAGGGTCCGGCCCGCCGTGAAACGGACGTCTTCCGAGACATCCAGCAGGGAAGTTTTGGACTCCTTGCGTTTCTGGAGCAGAATTTTCTCCTCTTCATCGCGCACGGCGCTTTCGGAAAACTTCGAATGGATCAGCGCCATCACGGAAAACAGGAAGGACAGAACATAGGGAATAGCTGTCAGGGAGAAGGTCGTGAATCCGCTCCATTCATAAACAGGCCCCGCAAGAAGGACCAGAATGGACAATGCGGCGGATACCACGCAGGAGATGGCGGCAAGCTTTACGGAAAGCGAATACCGTTCCATCACGGCGGAGAGATTGTTGCTGTCATTTGACATTGTTTTCAAAACCCCTTGCTTTTCATTATATTTATGTTCATAAAAACAACTAATATTCCTTCATCAGCTCGTAACATAATACCGGTTGAGGGAAAAGACAAGAAAAAAAATATTTTTTTTAAGTTTTTCAAACAAATGCCTTACATTCAGACAGAAAGCTTTGTCAGAAAAAAACATGCGTTCCGATCCGCATCATTCCCGCATATTGCGGATGCACTTCCCGAAGAACCCCGGGAAAAGTCTTCGGCACACCTTTCTGATTTTTCAGTTTTTTTTGAGATTTGAACTTGATGTACGACGGAATTGCCCTATATTTTCTATCATTTATATTGTTTGCGCGACCACAGGGAGCATTCATGAGAAAAGTCATCATTCTGGGCGCAGGCCAGGCGGGATTCACCGCAGCAAAAGCCGTAAAACAGAATTTGCCGGATACGGAAATAAGAATCTTCGAAGAGGAAACAGGCGGATTGTATGCAAGAATGCGCCTGCCGGAATTCGTCGCCGGAACTCTTCCGGAGGAGAAGCTGTTCCTCACCCCCGAATCCGCTTTCCGGGAAATGGGGTTTCTGACTCATTTCGGCGTGTCCGTGGAGCGGGTGGGCCGTGCAGACAGACAGGTTTTCATTTCCGGGTCGGCCCCCTTCTCCTATGACATCCTGATCTTTGCAACCGGCGCGCGGGCATTCGTTCCTCCGGTCAGAGGGCTGGATACGGTGGAAAGTCTGACGCTCCGGACTCTCAACGACGCCCGGAAAATTGTCGACAGAACCGGACTGGCTCAAGACGCGCTGATCATCGGAGGCGGACTGCTCGGACTGGAGGCCGCCTGGGCGCTCTGCTGCCGCGGTCTCAAGGTAACCGTCACGGAATTCATGAACCGTCTGCTTCCGAAGCAACTGGGGGAAGATCAATCCTCCGAACTTCTCAAGGAGCTTGGCGGAACAGGTCTTGAATTTCATCTGGGAACCTCCCTGAAAGAAGTCTCTCCGGCGGGAAAACGCATCCGTGCGGAATTCTCGAACGGCTCGGTTCAGGAATGCGGGCTTCTCCTGTTCTCCGCCGGAATCCGGTCCCGCACGGAATTGGCATCCGCCTGCGGACTGAAGGTCAATCACGGAATCGTGGTCGACAACAGGCTCCGCACTTCGGACCCGGCCATTTACGCAGTCGGCGACTGTGCGGAAGTGGAAGGAAACACCCCCGGCCTCTGGATAGCGGCCAAGGATCAGGGAACCGCGCTGGGACAGATTCTGGCAGGCAAGCTCGAACGTTTCACATCCCCCGTTTATTCGCCGGTTCTGAAGATCGGCGGCATACATCTGAAAGAGTTCTGCTGTCGGAAAACGTCGGAGAAACAGTCATGAAAAAGTCGCACCGGATCGATGGAGCATCCACGCTTCTGAAAGTCAAACCCCGGAAAAAAGGGAAAGAGGCAGTGACGCGTCTCGGCACTCCCGCCGCCGCGAAAAAACACGGCACCCCGTTCCGCTCGGGGGCTGCGCCTTACATGATCGAACCCGACGGCGCGATTCTGGTCATGCTGGTCACTCCGGTCGGCGGCGGAAAATGGATTCTCCCCAAAGGGAACATCGAACGCGGCATGACCGGACGGGAATCCGCGGAGAAAGAGGCGCGGGAGGAAGCCGGGGTCATCGGAAAATGCGATGATTTTCTGCTGGGTGTCTCCCGTTTCCTGAATGAACAGTTCATCGAAATCTATCCGATGAAGATCCGGAAGATTCTGAAAAAATGGGATGAATTCGGACGGCGTTCGCGTTTCCTGTTTCCTCTGGAAGAGGCGCGGAAAGAACTGGATGACCGGGATGCGGTTGCCATTCTGGAACGCCTCCGGCAATATATCGCGGAAAAGGAGCAACCCTGAATCATGGCTTTGCTGAATGTTGAAAATCTGACGGTTGCCTTTCAATCCGAAGGGAAACTTGTGCCGGCGGTTTCCGGAGTCTCCTTCACGGTGGGGAACGGAGAAATTCTGGCCCTCGTGGGGGAAAGCGGCTGCGGGAAAAGCGTGACTTGCATGGCGCTTGCAAAACTCCTGCCGGAAGCGGCGAAAATTCTTTCCGGCCAGGTCGAACTGACCACCCGGAACGGGGAACGGGTGGACGCCCTCTCCCTCACCGGACGCGCCCTGCGGAAAATCCGGGGCGGGGAGATCGGTTACATCTTTCAGGAACCGTCGGTTTCCCTGAACCCGGTTTTCCGGGTCGGAGAACAGATTGCGGAGGCGCTCCGTCTGCATCGTCCCGACGTGGCGGACCCGTGGAATGAAGCCGTCGAACTCCTCAAACAGGTGGGAATTCCCGATCCGGCGGGACGCGTCTGGCGCTATCCGCACGAAATGTCGGGCGGGATGCAGCAGCGGGTCATGATCGCAATGGCGATTGCGAGCCGTCCTTCGCTGCTGGTCGCGGACGAACCCACGACGGCATTGGACGTCACCATTCAGGCGCAGATTCTGGATCTGCTTCTGGAATTGCGGAAAACCCTCGGCATGTCGATCATTCTGGTGACGCACAACCTCGGAATCGTTTCCGAAACGGCCGACCGGGTCGCGGTCATGTATGCCGGCCAGATCGTGGAAATGGCTCCGGTCCGGGAACTGATCGATGCCCCGCTGCATCCATACACCCGCGCCCTCCTTGCGGCCGTTCCGGTGCTGGGCCGGGAATCCGGCCGTCTCGCCACCATCCCCGGAACCGTGCCCATGCCCGCCGACTTTCCCGCCGGATGCCGCTTTTCGAACCGATGCCCCCTTTGCGGCGGAGGTCCGGCGGACGACCGCAGGAAATGCAATGAGATAGTTCCCCCTCTGACAGACCTCGGAAACGGTCATTTCTGCGCCTGCCATCGGATAAAAGGAAAGGATCAGTCTCCATGAAGGAACAACCTTTGACTCGACAGCTGGCTCCGCTGATCATCTTCATTCTGCTGGTGATTGTCCTGACTCTCGTGATCCGGGGCAGCCGTTCCGAACCGGATGCCAGACCCGGCATGTTCGAAACACGGGCTTCTCAGCTGAAGATGAGGCTCAGTCCGTTTTCATACAATCAGCCGCGAACCCCGAACCGCGCCGGGGGAAACCAGATCACCATTCCCGAAGTGGAACAGGCTCTTTCCCTGGCCGCCATGGACTGTGAAAACGGCAGATATGCCATCGCCGAGGACAGACTCCGCACCGCGCTGGTCTTCCATCCCGAAAACCGCGCCCTCCTTTCCATGCTCGGCACCACCTTTTACCTCCGGCAGAAATACAAAGAGGCGGAGGACATCTTCCGCAATCTGACTTATCTGGACCCCTCCGACTCCGTCGCCTACAACAATCTGGGCGCCGCTCTTGCCAAGCAGAACCGCTACCGCGAAGCCATCGCCAGCGTAGAAAAAGTGCTCAAGAAAGAACCGGACTCGCCCATCACCGCCCTGAATCTCTCCGGAATGCACTCCATGGCCGGCAATACCGCCGAAGCCCTTGAATATTTCAAAAAAGCCTACCAGACCCTCGGCGAACGGATACTTCCCCTTTCCTACAACACCAACTTCGACAACATCCGCAAGGAAAAGGACTTCATAAAAATCGTCCAGGAAGCGCG
>CAYWZD010000377.1:0-4433 GCA_964462755.1 uncultured Victivallales bacterium
CCTGAACGCCGGTATTTACCTCGAAATAACTATAAAACGGCAGTAACAGAAGCAGGCAGAGCAGCAGATTTTTCCGTTTCCGAAGAAGAAGTGCCGCCGGACCGATGACCAGCGGCGAAAGCAATCCGAACCAGAGGCAGAAATAGAAAAAGTATTTGAAGCGGATTACGCCGTCCGGATGCTTGCTCCCTGTGATTTCGATAACACCCTGTCCGAATCCGACCTCGGGGAAACGCAGCATAGAGAGCCTCAGATCGAATCCGCCGATCAGAACAAGGAGGGTCCCCGCGCCCATGATTCCGGCAAGTATCCAGAGCATCCGCTTCTCCGTATTCGAAAACGGACTCACCGGAAAATTTCCCGCCATATCTTTTCTCCTGAAACTGATTGCTTGTGACGATGATGCCTCTCCGGGTAGTTTACATCCGGAGAGATGAAAATGCAACCCGTCGCCCGCGGGATGATCGGAAGAAAGAATATTCAGGCTTTGTTCCGGTATCCGGAAGGATCGTAGTTCCGGAAGATTTCCCGGACACTCCGATAAGCCGTTTTCGGACGCCGGTATTCGTCGACGATTCCCTTGTTGTTGAAAGCGCGCGGACGCATCAGGGCGCCTCCACCCCGGTAAGTCCGACAGTCGCAGAATTGCCAAAGGGCGACTCCTGCGATCCGGTCGTTGGCGACGATTTCGCCGCAGACGGTTTTCAGGTATTCATCCTGATACTCCTCCGACCAATGGGCGCAAATGGGATCGTGCCACCCGTAAATGGCGCCCGCGCCGATCTCCGCAAGAATGAACGGTTTGTCTTCAAGACCGCGTTCTTTGAGCTTTTCGATGTGGGCGTGGATCGTCGGGAGAATTTCTCCCAGCGGTTTTTCGTCATTCCAGTCGTGGGCATACCATCCCGGATAGATGTTGAAGCTTACGACATCGAGAAGGTCGAGGAAAAGATCATTTTTCGTGTGGTTGCAGGCATACGTAAGAAGACGGAAGGGGTCCTTTTCGCGGATCAGTTTGATCAGCGTTTCATAACAGTTGCGGGCGGCTTCCACATCGCTTTCCCCTTCATTGAGGAATCCGCGGAGAATCACGGAAGGATGATTGTAACCGGCCCGGATCATTTCCTCGGTCTGCTTCACCTGAGTGGCCACAAAAGACGGATCGCTAAAGTGTTTTGCTGCATTTTGCCCCCATCCCATGCTTTCCTCGAAAACCAGAAACCCGAACTCGTCGCAGAGATCGAGAAAACGCGGGTCCTGCGGATAATGCGAGCCGCGCACGAAATTGCATCCCATGTCCCGGAGAAGCTGCAAGTCGGCAACCGGCTGCTGCGGGGGCAGGGCGGGGCCGTATTGCGGATGCGCCTCGTGACGGCAGAATCCCAGCAGTTTGACCGGTTTGCCGTTCAGGAGAATCCGTCCTTTTTCCGTCTTGACCTGACGGATTCCGAAACGGACGGTCTGGGCATCCGTGCCGTTGTCGACGGTCAACGTGTGAAGTTCCGGATGTCCGGGAGACCAGCACCCGAGGCCCTTTGTCTCAAGTTCGAATTCGTATCGTCCGCCGCTGAAATCGACATTCCGGAACTCCGCATGGGGGATGCCGTCCAGCGCGACGGACAGCGTTGCGGCACACCCGGAGGATTCCACCGTGACTTTGAGCCGTCCCGTCCTGCAGTCGAGCGTATCGACTCCTACCCATTCAATGAGGTTGCCTTCCGGAAGAATCTGCAATTCAGCATGACGGAAAATGCCTCCGTAGGCGTAGAAGTCGAAGAAGATTTCCTGAAGGGGATAGGTCTTGTAATCGAACCGGTTGCATGTCACGACCACCAGTTCGCGCACCGGTTTGTCCGAAACCGGGACAACGCACTCGAACGGGGTATAGGCACTGTAATGTTCCCCTATCCGGCGTCCGTCCGCAAAGACCCGGCAATACATCGCGGCCGCGCCGATTTTCAGCAGGGATTTCGTTCCGGGCGCAACTTCGACAAAACAGCGGTAAACGCCCAATCCCCGTTTTCCGTTGTAGGCGGGAAAGGCGTCGAACGCCGAGGGGACGGGCAGATGGTCGTCATAGTCGATCGAGGCGACATCCACCTCCTGAAACGGTGTGGCTTCCAGAAATTTGAAGTCCCATACCGTGTCGAGATTCACTGTGCGCCGTCTCGGAAAAAGCGGGAATGTTTTCAAGGGAGAACTCTGAATCATTTTCCTGTGCCTCGTTTCATTGTAATTGTGTGTTTGAAAAATATGGATGCGGGGGGGGATTCCGCTTCGCTTCATGGACTCCGGCGTGTTTTTCCGTCCGGAGGAATTTCCACGGCGGGGGTCGAGTCCCGGACCACCAGCGTCGGCGCCAGAATCCGCTTCCGCAGAATCCGGTCATTCTTCTCGATCTGGCGGAGAAGCATGTCGACCAGTTCCGCCGCGATCTGCTCCCGGGGCTGTCGGATCGTGGTCAGGCTCGGAACGCAGTATTCCGCCTCCTCGATGTCGTCGAATCCGGCGATCGCCATTGTTTCAGGAACGGCAATGCCTTGCCGCATGGCTTCCCCCATGCCGCCGATGGCCATGGCGTCGTTGTGGAAGATGACCGCGTCCGGAAGATTTTTTCCTGTCTGTTTCAGCAGTCGGCGCATCCCTTCGACGCCCTCCTTCATCTCCCCGCTGAACTGGACGATACGGTTTTTCTCCACTTCCAGATTGTTCTCCAGAAGCGCCGCCTGATACCCTTCGAAACGTCTGTCGAAACAGTCGATTCCTCCGATATAGGCGATCCGGCGGCGTCCGGTTTCGACCAGATGATTGACCAGCATCCTGCCGCCTTCATAGCGGTCGACGTTCACATAGCTCAGGGGAAAGCTGCCCGGATAGCGATAAACGACGACGGGGATTCCGTTTTCATTCAGCCGGACCAGTTCCTCGCAGGCTTCCGAATAGGCGATAATCCCATCCACCTGATGCGCCGTCATCGTATCGACAAGCGAGCAAATTTCGTTCCCGGTTCCGGCTCCGAAAATGGCGGAATACCCTCTTGCGTTCAGATATTTGAAAATACTGTTCGAAAGTTCTCCGAGGAAACGGTGTGCGAACGAGTTGAGAAGAATTCCGATCAGACGTGTTTTGCCCATCACAAGACCGCGTGCGGCCATGTTCGGATGGTAGTTGATTTTCCGGGCGAGCTCCTGAACCCTGCGACGCGTTTCCCGGTTGATCCGGGGGGAATCCGAGAGTGCCAGACTGACGGTCGAGCGGGAAATGTTCAGAATTCCGGCAATTTCTTTCTGAGTCATGAGTTCACTCGTGTTATTTATTTTGTTTTGAACTTGATATAAGCAATAGAACGGTGGAAAAAATGAATTAATTCACACGTGTTAAATTTACTATACAACTGATTTTCTGTTTGTCAAGTTCCGTTTTTATCTTCAGCAGCGGGGAATCTGATTCCATGACTTCTGGCGGTATTGTCCCGGTGAGATTTTCTCATACTGACGGAAGATTCTGGAAAAATAACTCCCGGACTCGAACCCGGTCCGTTCCGCGACCTGATCCAGCAGGAGGTCCGAGGTCAGGAGAAGCCTTTTGGCCCGCCCAATGCGTTCAAGGTTGAGCAGAACCCGGAAGTTTTCTCCGCATTCTTCCCTTACCATGTGCCCGGTGCGGGAAACGGAAAGATACAGCTCCCGCGCAAGCTCTTTCAGGGAACAGTCCGGACGGTGCGCGTTGCGTCGTATGAAATACTCGATGTGGCGGCGTCTTGTGCTCAGACAGGCCGGAATTTCCGCCCGGAGCTCCTGTTCCAGCAAAGCCAGAAGCGACACTCCCAGAGCATACAGGACCCGCGACAACTCTTCTTCTTTCGCGGCGGTCAGGATCGGCAGAGCCGCGTAGAAATGCCGTGCTTCTTCCTCTGCCAGGGGACAGACTTCTCCTTCTCCTCGAAACGTTCCGGCAAAGAGCGTCAGCATCCGAATGCCGTCCATGCGGATGGTCACGACGACCTCGTGTATGCCTTTCCAGCATTTTTCAGAGCATTCGGAGCGTTCCGGGGACGAGTTGAATATCTGATTGATCCGGCTCACACAATTCTGTGTGCAGAGAAGTTCTCCTTCCCGCTTGTCCCGCAGGTAACGGCAGTAGGGATGCATGTGGAGATGTCTCCCGGACAATGGATTACGATTCTCGCGGCCCCGGAGCTGTCCCAGTTCGTCATGGACGGTAATAAAGATGCCGAAGGCTTTTTCATGATCGCGAAGGAGCTGTTCAAGGTCGAAGGTTTTCGTCGGCATTTTTTGATAAATCTCTTCTTTAGCGGATTTGTGCAAGTCTTTAGCGTCGGCCCCTATTTTCAAGTGCGTCATACGGTTATATAATATGGGTCTTCACGAGAATTTGTGGGTAATTTAATGGAAGGGATACATCAGAACCTG
>CAYWZD010000378.1:0-4430 GCA_964462755.1 uncultured Victivallales bacterium
CCAAGGGCGCTGATGCGCTCCATCCGATCGGCCACCCCATCAGGAGTTCGACACAGCAAACCGTCTGCCAGCAGTCGGTCGCGGTCAGCACTTTGCAGACCAGCGAGTTTTTCCTCGCTCCAAACCTGGTGTTGACGATCGGCTCCTTCCGGCAGCCGGGACACATGTTAGATGGAAGCCTATTCAATGACCAGAATGCAGTTTGCATTCGGACGCATGCCCGTTTTGTCGGAAGGACGGTTCATGCATTTTCCGAGAAACCACGCGGTTGTGCTGCCGCCGCCGTCGATATTGCAACCCTCGGTGCAGCCGAGTTCCCGGAGGAGTTCCGCTTGTTCATGGGAGGTCATTCCCATGGACCAACCTTTCTGGCGGCCGTCGACCGTGACCAGCAGGATGTCCTTGTCGTTGAGCCCGATCATGGTCCTTGGATGGCGCGGCCCGCCCGGGGGCACGACCACCTTGCCGTCCTTGAGCAGAACCTGCCAGGAGCCGATCGCCATTTTGAGCTTCCGGGCTGTTTCCTTGAATCCGAAGGAAAGCCGGACCTTGCCCTTGAGTCCGTTCACAACAGCCTCCTGATTGCCGAGTCCGACGATCACCATACTTCCGGGTTCCTGCGGCACGGTTCCTCCGGCGGTGAACAAGCCTGTCACTTCGCCCTCATAGGAAGCGCCCGGTTCGATGGAAGCCGCATTGGTCCGGACACATACGCCCCGAAAGGGAATCTTCCAGCTCCAGAGGTTGGAAAAGACCAGAATTCCCGATCCCTTCTTCTGGTCGGGCGTCACATATTTTTTGTCTTTGGAGTTGGAGCCTTCCCAGTTGAAGGTTTCGAACGGAAATGTTTTCCCATTGTTTTCGATGCTTCCATGGAATGTCAGGGAATCTATGTGCGGAACGCCCATGCTGTCGATGTAAAACGCGCCATGGTTACGCCCTGACGTGAAGAGGTGTCCGAAGGAAACGGACGGTCCAAGCGGAAGTCCTTCCTTCTCCTGATCTCCTCCAATGAAGTAGAAATCTCCGTTGACGCCTGCGATGACATGCTTATTCTGCTTTTCAAGCCGCGCGGCGACATCGGCCACGCGTTCGCGTCCGGACAGCGTGTCATGGGACATCACCATTTCGATGGAGACCTTCGCACTGCGCGCAATCCGGATGACGCGGATTTCCCAGGGGCCTTCCGGACGGCTGAGCGCGGTGTGGGAAACCCCTTTTGCAATGGCTTTGTCTTCGGGTGTCTGCACAGGGTGGTTGGCGCACAGAAGAAGCAATGCCGCGGAAAAAATCAGAAAGAAACCTTTTTTCATGAGAACCTTCCTTCGCGGTAAAAAAAAAACGCCGTCATTCTGACAGACGGCGTTTCGGAGAATCATTCCGATTTGTATTCGTTTTTCCGCAGATCGACGATCCGTTTGGCCTTGCCCTCCCACGGCGGGATGGAATTGGGTTCCAGCAGGCTCACCCTCGGGGTCAGTCCCAGTTCGGTGCGGACCGCCTCCACCAGTTCACGGCGCAGGGATTCCATGTTTTCCAGAGAACCCGTGAAGGTATCGGGATTGACTTCCAGCTTGATGTGAATCCGGTCGAGGAAATCCTCCTTGTCGATCTCCACCATGTAGTTGGAGCCGATGTTCGGAACCGACATGATGGCGCATTCGATCTGGAGCGGGAAGATGTTGACGCCGTTGAGGATCAGCATGTCGTCGGAACGTCCGCGCATCCGGGCGAGACGCCGGTGGGTGCGTCCGCAGGGACACGGTTCCGGGATGATTTTCGTCAGGTCGTGCGTGCGGTAGCGGAGAAGGGGCATGGCGGTCCGGCAGAGGCTGGTCAGGACCAGTTCGCCTTCGGCCCCGTCCGGAAGGACCTCGCCGGTTTCCGGATTGATGATCTCCATGATGTATTCATCTTCCCACAGATGCATTCCGTTGCGGTAGGGACATTCGAACGCGATGCCGGGGCCGCACATCTCGGAGAGGCCGTAGGAGTTGAAGGCCTTGACTCCGAACGCTTCCTGAATCTGCTGCCGGAGCCCCTCGGAATGGTGTTCCGCGCCGATGAAGAAGATCTTCAGGGCAAGGTCCTTTCTGGGATCGATTTTGGCTTCGGGGAAGAAACTGTAGAGGCGCATTGCGTAGCTGGGCAGAATGTGGACCGCGGTCGTGCGGAAGGTGTTCATGAACCATATCTGACGTTTGGAGTTGCCCGCGGCGGTCGGCAGGACCATTGCGCCGAGCTTTTCCGCGCCGTAGTGGAATCCGAGTCCGCCGGTGAAAAGGCCGTAGCCCATGATGTTCTGGAATACGTCTTCCTTGCGGAGTCCGGCCATATACATGCTGCGGGCCGTGAGGTCGGTCCAGTGCGCGAGGTCCTCGCGGGTGTGGAACACGACGGTCGGAGTGCCCGTGGTGCCGGACGAGGAATGCATCCGGACCACTTCCGAGAGCGGTTCGGAGAGAAAACCGTAGGGGAAGTTTTCCCGCAGTTCCGGCTTGGCCACAAATGGAATCGTCCGGAGGTCCTCGAGGGACTTGATGGACGAGATCACTTTTTTCGTGAGGATTTTGGAATAGAAGGGGGACTTTGCCGCCTGCTCCAGCGTTTTCTTGAGCCGTTCAAACTGGAGTTTTTCCAGCGTCGGACGGTCCATCAATTCGATTTCCTTTGACCAGAACATACTTTTGCCTTTCAACAAAAATGAATGTAAATAATGTTATGCGGCTTTACCGGGGGCCGCCTGGGATGCTTTCGCCTTGAATGTCAGGATCGCTCCGAGAACGAGGCTGAGGACCGCACTCATGAGGACCCGGTAGTTGCCGGGCAGACAGAAGGTCACGGTATGGGCCGGAATCCAGAAATAGACGATCGTCCTGGGAATGAAGGAGCCCCAAATGTGCTTGTTGACATGTTCCAGAAACTCGGCGCCGCCCACAAACCGTTTCCGGTTGATGACCTCGTTGAACCATTCGTGCCCGAGCATCATGGGATAGGCGAAGATCAGGTTCATTGCGCAGGAAGTGGAGAAGGCGAAAAGAAGAACCTGGCAGAAGCCGGACGGTTCTTTGCCGGGCAGCAGTTTTTCACCGAACAGCAGCGGTGTGCCCATCAGGGAGGCAATGCCTTTGGCGAAGAGGGCGAAAACGAAAGTGAAGAGCAGTCCCGTTATTCCCCAGACGAGGAAACGCCACAACAGACTGGGGACTTTCCATGAACCGGTTTTCATCCGTGTTTTGAGCATTTCCCCGAAAGTGGCGAGCAGTCCGACTTTGAAGAATCCCATCAGATACGGGTAGACAGAGGTGAACTTGCCGAAATTTTCCAGTCCGTGTTCCAGCCCTCCGCATACGACTTTCCCCGTTCCGGGTTCGACTGTCCAAGGAAAAAAGAACACGGCGCCGGCATAAAGCGCCAGAAAAATCACTGCCCCGATATCACCCGGTTTCATAAAATCTCCCTCTTGTATTGTTTTTATAATTCACCCGAACACAACATCATAAAATCCTTTAACATAGCGCTGAATTCATGAATCGCAACCGTATGAAGTGTCTTTTTCTTCCGAATCCGTGTTTTTTTTCAAAACTCTGACTCGGGAATGTTGCAATCTGAAAGGAGCACTGTTATATTTATGCATTCGGAACGACGCAGTCAATAAAAAAATATTATGAAAACATTTATGCAGCCAATCCGGGAGGAATCATGAAAAAAGTTGTATCCGCCGCGTTCATTGCCTTTGCCATGTTCACAGCGACCGCCACTCTTCACGCACAGGAGGTGGAAAAACCGTCTTTGGAAAAGACGATCACCGACAAGGTCATCATGTATATCCCGAACCGGATCGTCGACCTGTTCGACATCTTTTCGATTGAAGTGGAAACCGGCGCAACGGCCAAGTGCGGATTCCGTCTGACCCATGCATTCGGCATCGGCGCGGGCATCGGTCCCTCCGGAAAACTTTCCAAGGACTTCAACCGCACCTACGGCGTTTCCCTCAACAACGGCTATCAGGCCTATTTCCTGGCAATGGGAGTCGGAGACGAGACCCGCGAATACACCTACGGCAATCTGCCTCCCTACTGGTATCAGTATGACGGCTTCCAGGTCCCTTCCGACCGCATCTTCGCGGTGGAAAAAGTCAAAGACTACTGGTGCCTTGAAGCGGGCGTGTCGCTTCTGGCGGGCGGAAAAGTTGCCCTCCATCCCCTCAATATCGCCGACTTTGTCTGCGGAATTTTCTTCTACGACCTTCTCGGCAACGACTATACTTTGATCGTCGACTGAGCATGGCGCTCCCGTTCCGCTGCGCCCGCTGCGGCGCATGCTGCCGATGGGAGGGGCCGGTCCGGGTCACGGAAGAGGAAATCCGCGCGATTGCCGATCATCTCGGAATCCCTGTGGAAGACTTCATCCGTGACTTTACTTTTCTG
>CAYWZD010000379.1:0-4406 GCA_964462755.1 uncultured Victivallales bacterium
TGGCGAGGGTGCAGCCCTTGGAGGCCGCATATTCGCCGACTTCCTTCGCGGCCTGAACCATCGTCTGGAAAACGGGCGAGCTGTTGCGGGTCGGAACTACGCCCACATGAGTCGTCATGACCGTGGTTCCAAAGAAACAGCAGAGATCGATGATCTGCTTGCTGAGCTTGACGCGCTCGGCATTGCCCGCGGCGTCCTGAAAGCCGTGTCCGCCGAGATCCCCGCAGATGGAGGCCACTTCCAGCCCCAGGGACGCGATATGCTTTTTCAGGCGTTCCCGCTCCTCCTGCGGCATGGTGATGAGGTTGTGATCCTTGCAGACGGCATACATCTGGATGCCCTTGGCACCGACGGACGCCGCCGATTCCATCGCCTTGAACAAAGGCTCTCGAAATGATTCAACGATAACTCCGATTTTCATTGGCAAATCTCCCTGTTGAAATTCACGCTTCCCCTTTCCGGACAAAATCTCGCCGGTTTTCATATCATAGCATGGATGGAAATATTTTCAAGTTGGTTGAATCATGAAAAAGCATCTCCCTGTTCTTCAGAGAGATGCTCAAGTCGTGGTGGCGATCAGTTGTCAAGTTCAATAAAGCATTGAAAGCTGCGCATAAGTTATATCTCGCTGAGGAACGACATGTCCATCAGCATACAGCAGATTGGTGAATCCGCTGTGACGGTATTTGAGCCCAAGCCGCACGCTCGAGGTGGTCGCTTCCGCCCCGGCCGGACAGTTGCTGTCCACTTTCGAGACATAGTCGCTCGCACGGTATCCCATAAAACAGGAAGGATCCGTTGTTCCCTGACCGGAAGAACAGCCGTACATGATCGAATTACCCGGCTTCTTGATATTAACCAGTTTGATTCCCTTGTCAAAACGCTGTTCATTGATGCCATCCGGGCCGTATGTCTGATTGATGCCATAGGATGTCAGGAACGAATCGGCTGCTGTAAAGCCGCCAAAAACGGGTTTGCCTCCCCAGTTGCTGTTGGGAGTTTCACCATAGGGATTTTTCGCCGTCGGACAAAGCCAGATTTTCTTGTCGGTGATATTTTTATTGATGTTCAGGATAAAGGTAAAATATCCATATGCGTTGGATGACTCTGCATAGGTCTGGTACGAAGGATTGAATGTCTCACGCTGGGTGTCCGCATAAATCAGCACCCCGAGGCCAATCTGCTTCAGGTTATTTTCGCAGGCAATGGCTCTCGCTTTTTCGCGCGCCTGATTCAGCGCGGGCAACAACATTCCGGCAAGGATCGCAATAATCGCGATAACAACCAGAAGCTCGATCAATGTAAATCCCTTCCATAACGACATTTCTTTTTTTACTTTCACTTTCTCTCCTTTTTTAACTTATATTTTGAAATGCTTGTAACAAAATTCCGACAAGTTGCATTGTCTTCTGAGGCATGCAATAAGGACACCACCACGAATCCTGGCATTCACCCCAGAAAACCCTATCCGAATTTTCATTGCAAGCGAATATCATTTAGTTATAATACTTTCGATAAAAATGTCAAGGGGGTAGAAAACAAAAAAAGAAGAAGTTTATTTTTCAGAAAAGACGTTCCCACAATCCTGAATAATATTCCAAATTCTTCCGGAATGCGTAATGCGAGCCGTGAAAAAAATCAAACGAACGGAGACGTTCAGCATTCACCGAAACCTTGCTTTATGAAAATTCACCCGGACAAAAAAAAGGACTTTTCAAAGAGGATGCTTGTTTTTTGGGACTTTTGGCGTATATTCGTATTTTACACATCCCATTTTCAAATGAACAATCGAGGAGAGAAAACCATGACCCGTTCCAGAATTCTGGCGGCCTTCGCGGTCGCGTCAGTCGTTGCCCTTACCCAGAGCGCCTGTGCAAGTCTGTGTTCCAAATGCACCTCGTCCGACAGCCGCCCTGAAATCGTCGCGACCTTTACGAATACTCCCGTAGTGATGGATGGCAAGCTGAGCGATCCCATGTGGCAGAAAACCCCTGTCTACGAACTCAAGCACGCCCGGACCATGTGGGACAAGTCCCATCCCGATATTCAGAAGTTCTTTGCAAAAGGCGTGGTTGAATCCGGCAAGATCCGTCTTCTCTGGGACAAGAATTACCTCTATGTCGGCTTTGAGTTCACCGATTCGGATGTGATTTCGGAAGCCCAAGTCGACCAGCAGCATCACTATTTGAAAGGCGATGTGGCGGAAGTGTTCCTCAAGCCCGTCAACCAGACCTGGTACTGGGAACTCTATGTGAACCCCACCGGCAACAAGACCGCCTTCTTCTTCCCCGGACGCGGACTCCTCGGACTCCCGAGCGGCTTCCCCGAAAAAATCCCCCTCAAGAACATGAAGACCGCCGCCTCCTATGAGGGCACCCTCAACAATTCCTGGGACCGCGATAAAAAATGGACCGCCGAAATGGCGATCCCGATCGCCGAAATCGGTCTGATCGGTGAAAAACTCACACCCGAAATTCCCTGGCTGATCTTCTTCGGCCGCTACAATTATTCCCGTTACCTGACGGTCAAGGAAAACTCTTCCTATCCGCAACAGGAAAACTGCAACTATCACGCTCTGGAAGACTACGGTCTCCTGAAACTCGTGAAGTAAAACTCATCCGGAAAGGTGTAAAATGAAAATCCAGTTCGGAGTCGGGCGGCGCTGTATCAATCCGCAGGTGCCGATCTCTCTCGCGGGATACTTCAATATCCGCATGTGGGATAAAGTTCTCGATGACCTCGAGGTCCGTGCAATCGTGTTCAAGCACGGCCCCGACTATGCGGCAATTCTCCAGTTCGACCTCGTCACGGTTCCCCTTTTCCTCTGCGACCTGATTCTGGACGGCATCCGGAAGAATGGCATCCGGGAACTCTCCCGCGAGAATCTCCTGATTTGTGCCACGCACACCCATACCGGGCCGGAAGTGCGCCTCGGACGGAACGGCGCCAACAGCGAGTATCTTCCGTTCGCGGCAGAACGCGCGGTCGAAGCCATACAGCAAGCGCTCGACTCCTTCCGCGAAGGGGAAATCGTTTACGGACTGACCGCCGACCATCGGTTCATTTTCAACCGCCGCTACTGGATGAAGAACGGCAAGGTTCTCACCAACCCCGGCAAGCTCAATGCCTCCATCCTCCGTCCGGAAGGGGAAATCGATCCTGAAATCCCCCTGCTGGGCATCCGGTGCGACGGCAAGCTGGCCGTGCTGATTTCCAGCATCGTCAACCATACCGACACCATCGGCGGGAACGGCGTCTCCGCCGACTGGCCGGGATTCCTCCGCCGCACGATCGAGGGAGAAATGGGCGAGGGCTCCATGCTCATGCCGCTGATCGGAGCCTCCGGCAACATCAACCATTTCGACGTAACCACGGACATGCCGCAAACCCAGTATTCCGAGGCCCGGCGCATCGGCATCGGCTACGCGGAAACTATCCGCGAAGCCATTCCGGCGCTCCGCCCGGTCAAGGGAGACTCCTTCCGGACCGTGTTCGGAGAGGCCGACGCTCCCCCGCGTGAAATTTCCGAAGAGGAAGTCGCCGAAGCGAAAGCCGTCATGGCGAAATATCCGGACGAGGACATCAACGGCGGCGCCGACATGACCTCCGAGGATCTCGCCAAGGGTGCCCCCGTCGTGCTGAAGTATTTCGCTTCGGTGCTGCTGAATCAGGCCGATTATCATGAAATCCAGCGGTACTTCCTCACGGGCATTTCGTTCGGTTCTTCCGCCGTGATCGTCTCCCTTCCAAGCGAACCCTTTACGGAAATCGGTCTGACGCTCCGCAAAGAGATCTTCCAGGGACGCGTCTGTCTGGCGGCGACCCTTGCCAACGGAACCGGAAGCTATCATTGTGGCGGCGGTTACATCCCGAACGCCTGGAACTATGGACGCGGCGGATATGAGACCACCCCGCGTTCCAACCCGTTTTCCATGACAACCAGCGCCGTCCTTCTCAAAAAATGGCGCGAACTTTCGGATAAAGTCTGATTATCCTTTTAACCGGAACCCCGGACGGTGAAGTCCTTTTCTTCACGGAAAAACTTCCCGTCCGGAGTCAAATCCTCCCATGATCGAGATTGCCGACAACAACACACCGTTCGAGGTCATCCGGTCCTGCTGCCTGAAAAATACGGAACAGTTCTTCTCCGAAGACACTCCCCTCAAGGAGGCGGAGTCGCACGGAGGCCGTCCGTATGAGCGCAGAATCCAGCAGGAACAGATGGCTCTGGCCGTGGCGCGCGCATTCGAGGCAAACACAAATCTCTGCGTGGAAGCCCCGACGGGCGTCGGCAAGAGCTTCGCCTACCTCATCCCGGCAATCTATCACGCGCTTGCCCTCCGCCGTCCGGTTCTCGTCACCACCGAGACCATCAACCTTCAGGAACAGCTTGTCCGCAAAGACCT
>CAYWZD010000380.1:0-4391 GCA_964462755.1 uncultured Victivallales bacterium
TGCTCGCGGTCCAGTAGGAATAACCGTCCGGCGTTTTCGGCTCCACATGGCCGTCCATGAACAGGGTGTTGGCATTGTTCGAGGCATGAATATTGACATTCTGAAGTTTGGTGGAAGCAATCCGGATGCAGCGCATGATGTGGCATCCCGGCATCCCGGAATTGCGGGTCCGGTCCTTCGCCCCCAGATAGGTCTCCTTGAAACCGCCCTCATACCAGTAGGTCATGGCGCCGTACCAATAGGCGTTCCCGAGGGTCGGATGCTTGTAAAGCGGCTGGCTGGTCGGGCAGAAACAGGTCTTTTCCCCTTTCATATAGCCGATGGAAATGTTCTTGCCGAAATTCGTCAGATAGGCGTCATTCTTCACATACTGCGTGCGGATCAGATTGGGCGAACCGGTGAACCATGTGTCGGTATAAGGATCCATGTTCTTATGGGTCGCGCTGGCCTCGCCCGCGTTGCCGGGGGTGAGATACCCGTTGTAGTCGCCGGTATACAGATGCACGGACAAACCGTTCTGTTTGAGGTTGCTCTTGCAGGAAATGTCTCTTGCCTTCTCGCGGGCCTTGTTGAGAGCGGGCAGGAGCATTCCGGCCAGGATCGCAATGATTGCAATCACGACGAGGAGTTCGATCAATGTGAAATGCCGTCTGTTCGGATTCATTTTTTCTTCCTTCCATAAAGGTTGAATATTGTGCATGACTGTTGTGGCATGATTCATCCCACCCGCTTTTGAGCGGGAATCCGCACTGGTCCGGAAAGCCTTCCGGACGGAGCCGCGCCGATGGAGTCCCGGCAAATGAATTTTCCATTCAGAAGAATCTGACGCGGGACTGTTTCGAAGTCGGGCGCGGAAAGCTGCCTTGAAATGAAATCCCAGCCGATATCGGCAAAATCGATGTAATGCAGTTCAATAGAAGACATGGATGTCTGTGCATAAGTTCCCATATCCGTGTTTCCGCAGCCGACCACGGAAAAATCTTCGGGGATGCGGATTCCGTTTTCCAGCAATCCCCGGATCAGCCCGAAGGCGAAAAGATCGTTCATGCACAGACAGGCGGTCGCGCCAACGCCTTCCCGGACCAGACGCCCGGCGACGGAATATCCCGCCGCCATCGGGTTGCCCGGAAACTCGCTGTCATACAGAAATGACGGGTTCCAATCGGTCACCCCGGATTCACGGAGGACCTCCCGTATCACTTCCGCCTTGTGGATATACCAGGAAATATTGACCGCACGCCGGGGCACCGTCTGAATGATCCGGCGGTGTCCGAGCGCCACCAGACGGCGTGCAATCTCGGAAACGGCGCTCGTGGAAGAGGCGTTGACCGGGAGAATTCCCGGACAGGGAACAAAATCGTCCGGCGGACCGAAAAGGACGACCGGGCGCTTCAGGGCGGTAAACTCCAGCAGGAGATCCTTCACGCTCTCATATTCATACAGGAATGTGGCGATCCCCGCAAATCCTGTCTGGAGGACGTGTTCAAAGGTGCGCCGGGCCTTCTCCGGATCGGAACTCAGATACATCAGGACCATCTCATATCCGGCATCCGTGCAGAGTTTGCCGAAACGGGTGATCATCTCCGTGAAACCGCCGTAGTCCGTAGTCAGAAACGCAATCCGCTTGTAGCATCCCTGCTTGAGGGAAAGGGCGATCTGGTTGGGACGGTATCCCATCCGCTTCGCAAGGAACTGGACGCGTTTGCGGGTTTCCTCCTTCACGCTTTCCTTGTTCCGGAGGGCCATACTGACCGTGGTATGACTCAACTTCGCTTTTTCGGCAATGTCGTAGATCGTGACCATTTTTCCGTCCGTCGTGTTAGATTTAACATTCCTTCTTTTCATAATTATAATCGCAAAAACAAAAAGTGCAAGGGGTTTTCTGAAATTTTATCGAGAAAATTTTATCGATAAGATTTTCTGAACCGATTCCGGACAACGGCATCCTGAAAAAATCGCAGAGATCAAAAAACGCTCCCGGGAAACACTTGTTTGCTCCGGGAATATTTCCGGCTTCAACATCGATGGACGAACTTTTTTCTTTGCAATCCGTGAAATATATCCTATAGTATCCTCCTTCGGGAGAGTTCCCCGGCGCAAGAAATGTTCCGAAGCCGCCGCTGCATATCATGGAAAGGCATATCTGCAATGAATCTGGAAAACGCCGACCGCTTCAATGGCAAAAGTGAAGTCTACAACCGGAACCGTCCCGGATATCCGACGGAACTTCTGGAAAAACTGATCGGAGAAACCGATTCCGACAGGAACGGACATATCGCCGAAATCGGCGCGGGCACCGGACTCTTCACAGAGTGTTTGCTCCAGGCCGGATTCCGGCATATTTCCGCCGTGGAGCCCAACGCGGAGTTCCGGGAGTGTCTTGCAAAACGTTTCCGGGGAACCGCCGGAATTGCCATTTCCGACGGTTCGGCGGAACATACCGGACTTCCCGACCGCCAATTTGACCTCATCACGGCGGCGCAGGCCTTCCACTGGTTCGACAAGTCCGCATTCCGGACCGAATGCCGGCGGATTGCCCGTTCCCCGGAAACCGTGGCCGCGCTGGTCTGGAACAACCGCCGCGACGACAAAAACGGTTTTCACCCGGCCTGCCGGGATGTCTGCGCAGAATACTGTCCGAAGTTCACCGGCTTCAGCTGTCCGTGTCCGGAGAGCGCGCTTGCCGGTTTTTTCCGGGAGGACCGCTACCGGATTGTCGCCGTTCCGAATGACATTACCTATCCGGATGCGGAATCGTTTGTCGGCCGAATGCTTTCCGCCTCTTACGCCCCTCTTCCCGGGAGCGATTCTTTCGAGCCGTTCGTGGAAGCCTGTCGGGACATCTTCCGGCGTTTCGGGCACAACGGCGAGCTCGTTTTTCCGATGACGGCCTATTGCTATTACGGAGTGCTCTGACAATGAAATCATCTTCGAAAAAGAAAAAGTCTCCGGACATTCTCCGGCAAAGGCTGACAATCCGTCCGGCGGAACCGGCCGACGCGGGAAGGGTGGCGGAAATCCATATTGACTCATGGCAGGCGGCTTATGCCGGAATCCTGCCTGAACCGGCGATTGCCAAAGCCGGCGCGCGCCGTCCCGCCATGTGGCTGGAAAAACTGTCCGCTGAAATGGATGACGAAACCATTTACCTTGCCGTTCTGGATGGAGAGACTGTCGGTTTTTCGGGACTCGGAATATGCCGGGATGAAGACGTCCCGCCGGAGACCGGCGAGATCCGGGGTTTTTATCTCCACCCGGATTACTGGCGGCGCGGCATCGGATCGAGCCTGTTGGAATTCTCCCTCGAAGAACTGAAAAAACGTTCCTTCCGCAAAGTGGTCCTGTGGGTGCTGGAAAACAACACTCCGGCGCGGAAATTCTATGAGCGGAACGGGCTGTCCTTCGACGGAACCCGGAAACAGATCGTCATCGGAAATCCGGTCGCGGAAGTGCGGTATTCCATGGAGCTCTGTTGAATTCATTTTCCCGTATTCTTACAATCTGTCCGCAGATATTTGTCATCTTTAAGAAAGTGTCATGCAATACTCTCAGTATTGCCGCAATCCAACTGCGCAAGTTGGTCGCCAGAGGCGAAATCCCCGCCCGGAGCGGTTCCCACGCTCAAGGACGAGAACTTGATTCATCAAGTTCGAGAGCTCCGGGCGTTCCCCGGATGCCAACCTTACGAATGCGGCGGCTCTCGCCCCTTCGTCGCTCGTCCGTCAGCGGAAAAAAAGAAAATATTTCTTCCTTCTTGCAAATGGCAACACAGGGTGATATATTGACACATATATGACACTTGGACAGTTTGACACTATAAAAACAGAGTTGAAATGACCGGAGATATTTGTGACGCGCTCCGCGGCGATATTGCGGCGGGAAAATTCAAATTGCGGAAACGTCTGCCCGGATTCCGCGAACTGGCTTCCCTGTATGATTGCAGCCGGGGCACCATTGAAAACGCGGTCCGGATTCTGGCGGACGAAGGACTTCTCCGCACGGTTCACGGCAGAGGAACTTTTCTTTCGGACGCCGGAACCCCGCCTCCGCGAAAAGCCAACCGGATCGTCGGAGCGGTTCTGCTCCGGAACTGCTGGCTGGAAGCCATGGAGAAACGCCGTGACGAATATCTGAAAAAAGGCTGGTTCGTCTCTACTTATTGCGCCTCGGAAGATCTCCAGAATCCGGCGGCGGAAAAACAGTTTCTGGAACATGCGCTGGCCCAGAACTTCGCGGCAGTGATTCTGGTCGGAACGCCGCTGAAGCCATTGAACACGGAACTCTACCGGAAAATGCGCCGCGCCGGGATGAAGGTGGTTCATCTGACACATTACAAGGATGACATGTCCGGAGAAGCCGCGATTCTGCCCGACTACCGTATGGCCGGAGCG
>CAYWZD010000381.1:0-4370 GCA_964462755.1 uncultured Victivallales bacterium
CATGCCGGGCAGCCAAACGCACCAGTATCTGACAAAAACAGCGCTCTCGCTCGCTGCCCCGGAAAAAGACTGCGGAAAACTCATCGGAGAGTATTGTCTTTATCCGGATGAATATCTCGGGCATCAAAAAGCCCTCGCCCCCTATTTTTTCAGCACGGACGGAGTCCAGTTCCATTATCTTCCGGACACCCCGTACAATGAACTCTACCGCTACTGGAAGACCGGACCGGACGGGCATCTCCATCGGCTGAAACCATTTCAAAATGAAAATTTCCGGCACGCGAAAAACGGTTTTTCCCATTATCTGACGAAAGCCGTCGAATGTCTTCGCCGGGGAGAAGAGGAAGAAGGGAAAAAATTTCTGGGGTGTCTGCTTCACATGCTGGAAGATTCGGCTTTCGGAATTCATTCCCTCGAAGGCCCCGGCGGAATCGACATCTATGCGCTGGACCGCTTGAGCAATTCGCCATTGACGCCAACGGATATCCTCAAGAAGCTGTCCTGTGCGGGGCTGCCCGCTCCGGTTTATCGTCCGCGTCTTCTCGGCAACAATGCGGACGAAGCCGTGATGCGTCTCTATGCGGCATATGTCCGGGCGGTAAGCGATTCCCGCAAATGCTGTTTCCAGATTGTGCTGAACACGCTGAATGAAAAAGCAGACGCCAATCAGCCTCAACTTCAGCGGATGTTCGACAATGCGGTAAAACTCTGTGCCGATACGGCGGCAACCGTTTTTTCCCTGTCCGAAGGAGTCGCGCGCGCGGAAAAGGTCAGGCTTCTGACGGAACTCGAGCCGTATGAGTTCCCTCTCGGCGGGTTCGGGCCGTATGCATTCCGGACGCACCAGATTGATGTCGCGTATGACCTCAGCGGAAACCGGATTCCACTGAAGCTGACCGGGACAAATGGGATTCTTGAATTCCAGCACGGAATCTCCTTCGGAACTCATTTCGAAGGGAATCTGCTGTATTGGCTCGCGCCTGAGACCTTCCAACGTTTTTCCTGTTCTCTCGGGCTCCATCCCGAAGAAGCGGCGGAGGGAGAAGTCCGGATGGAAGTCATCAGCAACGGGACGGTTGTTGCGGCATACACTCTTGACCGGACGACCCCGGCTGTCGAAGTCACGGTTCCACATCCGGAGAATGATTTCGGATTCCGGATGCGCTGCGATAAACTCTGCGGAATCATTGCAGTCGGGGACCCGTTTTTTTCCTGATTCATATTTCTCCGCATCCCTCTCTGAAAAATCCCCCGTAAAAAAAAATCAGAATCCGCAATACAATAAAATCACTTCTCCTTGCGTTATTATGGACAACAACATACGTATGCAGTTGACAAAAGAAACAACTTAATCAGGAGAAGAAGATCATGAATGCAAAAAGACTGTTTGTTTCCGGTGTTGCTGCCTCTCTGCTCGGTTTCACCCCCGCACTGTTTGCCGCCGACGCCATGGATACTCCGCCCGCTCCCCCGGAAAACGCCCCTGCTATGAACCAGCAAGGCCCCGCCGACGGCGCCCGCAAAGACTTTCCAGGCAGAGGCGGTCACGGACAGCGACAGTTTGGCGGAGAGCGTCAGGGATTCGATATGCCGCGCGGTCCGATGAGTGAAGAAGACATGGCGAAATTCAAAGATCTGGGGCAGAAACTCAGAGATGCGGTGGAAGATTACCGCAAGTCCGGCGATGAAAAGAACAAAGCCGCCGTCAAGGCAGCCGTCACCGCTCTGGTGGATGCTCGGCAGAAATTTGAGATTGACCGTGCTGAAAAGGCCCTGGCCCGTGCAAAGGCAAAAGTCCAGGAAAAGGACAAAATCATTGACCGCATTGTTGACCGCGTGACCTCCGCAAAACCGGACAAGGCCGGTTCGAAGGGTGAACGTCCCCACGGCGGCAAGAGGGGTGAACGCCCCGCCGCACCGCAGGCTGCTCCCGATCAGGAGTAACCTTTCATTTGACTCCCTTCACTTCAACCGCCGCTTCCCTCCTGTGGAAACGGCGGTTTTTATTTTACCTGTTTCGGAGTGATGCCGAAGTGTTTCTTGAATTCGGTTGCAAAATATTGAGGCGATGAATAATTCATTTCCGCGGCCAGTTCCTTCACAGAATAAATGTGATGACGAAGAAGGCTTGCGGCCCGTTCCATCTTCTGTTCCAGATAATATTCGATCGGAGAGGTTTTCAGGTGTTCCCGGAAAAGGCGGTAAAGGGTGGCTCCGCTGACGCCGGTATGCTGCACCAGACGGGCGAGCGTCAGGTGTTCGGAAAGGTGTTCGTGAATGTATTCCAGCGCACGTTGAAGTTCCTTGGGACGGTGTGTCGCGGCATTTTGTGCGGAAAGTTCCATCAGAAGAGCATAACACTCCTTGCAGGCCTCGCGGTAATCCGCGATGTCATCCTTCTGAGAATGAGCGTAAACGCGGTCAAGGATTCCGTCAATTCTCGTACGGTCGTTTGGAATAATGCGGTTGACGCGGGCCAGTCCCATGACCTCCAGGGAACGCCTCAGAAGGGAACCGGTCATGATGACGGTCCTCTTTGTCGCGGTTTCCGTTTCACACTGCATGGAATTGTCCACCCCGAACTGAACCAGAAAAATCTCTCCCGGGTTGATCCGAAGCGTAATGTCGTCCTGACGGAACAGAAAAATTCCCTCCTGCACATATTCGACGGCAAAAGTGTCGGAGTTGATTCTCTGCCGGAAACATTCCTTGTGCCACTCGTCGTATCCGGTGGACAACACCTGAATGGGATAATCCGCCGCGATCCCGCCGGTCCGGGCCGGATGCAGAAAATGATGCTTCGGATATTTTCCGTAGTTGTATCCGAAAAGCTTCGATTCCCCGTCGAACATGCTGATATAGCGTTTTTTCATTTCTGCCTGCTGCTTTGATTCTTGACTTTATTGATAAGATAACATACATTTTATAAAAAGAAAGTTATTGCGGAATTAATTTTTCATTCTATAATTTATATATAACGAAATAAAAAAGATATATGGAGTGCAGGAACCGAATGAACAAATATCCAACAATATGGGGCGGCGGACAGCTCCTCGCCTTTTCGGGTATGGATGGAACAACAGACTATGAAAACGGTCTTTGCTTAAGAACAGCCATGAACGGGTACGCGTTCGAACTGAAGGAAGGCAACCACAAGGAAGAAGTTCCCATGATCCGCTATATCGGACCGAAACCTGAAACGATCGAACTGACCGGCGACTTCTTCCGTTTCCATGCGAACGGAAAAGTTTCCTCCGGCGTTCTGGTCGATGCGTTCCATATCCTTGTGGAAGGATCATTCGAGGTCACCACGGGCGATCGGTTCGAAGTTGCGGAAGACGGACAAAAGCGTCTCGTCGCCCCCGCGGGACATCTGCGCATGGAGCTGTTGAATTCAGATGTCGCCGGAGAGATCCGGAAACGCGCGAAGTTTCTTGATTCCGCCCCCCTCCCCGAGGAAGCCCCGGAAACCGTCCGACGGGCAGCGCTCAAGGCGCTCTCCCAGCTCAAGACGCAAGTCTATTCGCCGGAAGGGCAGATCCGTCATTTCTGGAGCACACCGGACCGCTGGCCCCATAAGAAAATGTGGCTCTGGGATTCGGCATTCCACGCGATCGGAATGCGCCATTACAACCCGGCTCTGGCGCGGGACATGATCAGCGCAATGTTCGACATTCAGCAGGAAGACGGCCTCATTCCGCTTTGTGGAGATCCGTTCACAATCCATCACCTGACCCAGCCCCCGGTGCTGGCGCTGGCCATGAAGCTGATCCATGAAGCGGAACCCGCGCCGGAATGGATCGCGGAACTGGCGCCGAAGCTGGAACGGTATCTGGAATGGATCATGGCAAACCGGGATTCCGACGGCGCAGGGCTCGTCGAATGGGCCATCGAGGCAAGCAAAAACTGCCGGAGCGGAGAAAGCGGCATGGACAATTCCCCCCGCTTCGACTGCGCGCTTCAGCTCGACGCCCCGGATTTCAACGCATTTCTCGCCTTCGAATGCGAACAGCTGGCGGAATTCCTGCCGGAAAAACGCGATTACTGGCTCGGACATCACAACCGTCTCTGCAAGCTCATGAACGAACGCCTCTGGAGCGAAACCTCGGGTCTTTATGTGGATTATGATGTGCTGAATCATCGGCGCACGGACATCCTTTCCAGCGCGGGATTCCTTCCGCTTCTCTGCGGTGCGGCCTCCCCGGAACAGGCGGCCCGCATGGCGCACCATCTGACCGATCCGGAGACTTTCGGGACGCCGCTCCGGGTGCCGTCGATCGCCCGGAACAACACCGCCGCCTACCGGAAAGACATGTGGCGATCCAGCCGTGCGGGTTGTAATAACCCAGCTTGAACGGTTGCGGAGCTGA
>CAYWZD010000382.1:0-4362 GCA_964462755.1 uncultured Victivallales bacterium
CGCCCGCTTCCTTGGCATGAAGCGTCAGTTCGATCGCCTCCTCCGTGGAGTTCGCCCCTGTCCCGGCCATGATCCGGCAACGCTTTCCCGCCGCCGCGATGACCTCGGAGATCACCTTCATGTGTTCATCGGTTGTAAGAGTCGGGGATTCCCCGGTAGTGCCCACCGGCACAATGCCGTCCACTCCCCCTTCGATCTGCATGGCGACCAGCTCGCGCAGCTTTCCGTAGTCCACTGCTCCGCGCGAAAAAGGCGTCACCAGTGCTGTATACACGCCCTTGAGTTCCATTTTGTCCATCCTTGTTTCTATATTGAGTTATGCCTGAATCTCACCCGTGAAGACCGTTTTTGCCGGTCCCGTCAAAAAAACACCTTTTAAATTACCCTGTTCTTTCAATATTTCAATCCCGATTCGGTCTCCTCCCCTGCAAAGTAGCGATACTTTTTCCGGAAAACCGAAAAAGAGGTGCAGAACCATCCCAGTCGCCGCACAGCCGGTCCCGCATGCCAGTGTTTCCGCTTCCACGCCCCGTTCATAGGTGCGGATCATCACGGGAGCCCCCGGATCGGCGGGCAGGGAAATGAAATCCGCGTTGGTTCCCTCCGGCCCGAAGGCCTCATGGAACCGGAGACGCCGCCCCTCCCCGTCGACATCCAGATGCTCCAGTTTCAGCTCCGGAACGATTTTGATCGCGTGGGGTACGCCCGCCCCTCCTTTGTAAACCGTTTCATCCGAAGACAGTTCATACGGGCGGAACGGTTCCGTGCAGAGGATCTCGACCCGTGCCGTTTCTCCGCTCTCGTCCATGATCTCCGCCTGAAGCAGATTCCCGCCGGACAGGAAACTCATCTGTTTTTTCCCGCCCGACAGTCCGTTCCTGAAAGCGAAAGAAGCCGCGCAGCGGAGCCCGTTCCCGCACAGGGAGGCGGGTGAACCGTCGCTGTTATAATAGTCCATGCGGATCGGAGCCCCATCCTTCTCTTTTCGGAGAAGAATCACTCCGTCCGCGCCGATTCCGCGGTGACGGTCGCAAATTTTCCGTATCCGCTCCGCGTCCGTGTTCCAGAGGCTGGCGGAATCGTCGGCGAAAATAAAGTCGTTCCCGGCGCCGTGCATCTTGATAAAACTGAATCTCATCGAATCCTCCCGGTATGGTATGAAAAGATACCCTCTTTCCGCGAATATATCAAATATTCTTCCAAAAAAGTTTCCGTATTCTTCTCCGGAACCGTCCGAACCGCCGTCCTCGGCAACCTCCGGCCGCCTTCCCGCGCGTAGAACAAAAAAAAGGACTTGAATCCGCGGCGCCGACCGCCGGACCCAAATCCATTTTGTCAGTCCGGAAGTCGTTCTCCCGGACAATCTTGTACGGGAATTATTTGCCGAACTCGTCCGCTTTCAGCTTGAAGTCCGGATTCTGACGTTTGATGCATTCCGTCACGCGCACCACGTCGAAAGCCTCCTCGAGAAGCACCGGAAACGGTTTCTTTTCGCGGATCGTCTGGAAAAGATAATGGTAGATGATTCCCACGTCCCAGCCGTTGGACGGCTCCACCATGATGGTCTTGCGAATCCACTTCGGCTGTACGCTGCCGCCGAAACTTCCGGACATCGGAGGCGTCTCGCGATGCGCCGGAGTCGTCGGCATCTTGCACTTCGGATCAAGATATTTCAGCTTGAGGTCCTGTTCGTCCTCGCTGATCAGCGTCCCGCGCGTGCCATACACAGCATAGACCGGCGACGGCAGGGCGATTCCGCCCGAGATTTCCACGTCCACCACCCGGCGGTTCTCGCCGCGGAAAACAACCTTCAGATGGTCCTCGGCGTCGCCGCGGCCCGCAACGTTCTTCAGGTCGCTCCACACGGATTCCACCGGGGACTCCAGCAGACGGAGCGCATGGTCGATCAGGTGCGGCCCCCAGTTGTTCAACTGGCCGCCGCCGCAATCCATGATCGTCTGCCAGTCATCCCGGAACTGGTAGCTGTGACGGCAGAGCTTGATTTCGTAGACCTCTCCGAGAATCCCGCTGTGCATGATCTCAAGCACATGGTTGAAGCACGATTCAAAACGGCGGTTCTGACGGCAGAAAAGCTTGCCCGGATATTTCTTCGCAACCTTTTCCAGTTTCTCGACACCTTTCACCGTCAGCGCCACGGGCTTCTCCAGAAACACGATCTTGCCCGCTTCCAGCGCGCGGATGGCATAATCCACATGCTGGGTGCTCCGAACTGCAACGGACACCAGTTCGATGTTCTTGTCGGCCAGAAAATCCTTGCCGTTCAGATACGTTTTCGCCTTCGGATACCGATTCGCGAAAGTCTCCAGACGGTCCTTTTCCACATCGCAGCCGGCGACCACCTCGAACTCATCCGCGAAACGGTCGAGCTCATTGCAGCAGTGCATGCACCAGCCCGCACGGCCAAGTCCCCAGACGCCGATACGGATTTTCTTCATCGCATTCTTCTTGACAGCCATCTCAATATATCTCCTCGGTAAATTCGATCAGCAGAAAACTTTCTTCAGGGCATCGATACTGACTTTCAGGTCGATCAGCGGATCGCGCAAATGCGTGTCATGCTCCACCAGCACCCATTTATCATACCCCAACTTCTTCAGGAGCTTGGCGGCTTCCAGCCAGGGCTCGTCCGCGTTGCCCGCTCCCAGTTCGCAGAAACGGAGACGATCATACCATTTGTCCAGTCCGATCGACGCGTCCTTGATGAAGATGTCCTTGAAGTGAACCGCCGCGATCCGGTCATAGTATTTTTCGATGGTCCCGAGAATGTCGCCGCCCGCTCCGTGAAGATGTCCGATGTCCAGCAGCAGGGCCGCCTCCGGACACTCCTTCATGAAGTGGTCCAGCTCCTCCTGATTTTCGATCCGGGCGCCGAGATGGTTATGCAGAGCCGCCTTCACATTGTAACGTTTCGCCGCCTGAATGAACCGGTTCGCGCGACGGCAGTAGACATCCATTTCAACCTTCCGCGTGGCTTCGCCGGGCGTCAACCATACATAGTCCTTGCCCATCGCGCTCGTGGTCATCATGCCGAGTTCCTGATTGTTGTTGGACACGCGGCAGGTGGCAAAATCCATCCCCATGCGGTGGAACTGCGAGGCCTTGTTGATCGCGTCGAAAGCATCGAACGCCTCCAGACGCTCGATCCCGTTGTATCCGATCCCGCGAAGCTCTTCCAGACGAAGCGACAGATTGTAGTTGTCCCCGTCCCAGACATTCATCCCATAGTCGGCAACACCGAATTTCATGAAAAACTCCTTTTTAAGGGTTGAAAAATTCATAAAGTGATTATAAGATATTACCAAAACATTCAATAGAAAATGGATAAAAAGAACAATTATATGGATAATTTGATCATCCGGAAGCAAAGTCCAGGGAGCCCCCCGCATGAAATACTTTGAAACATTGGTGTTCAATACCCACGGAGATTATTCCCTCACCAGGGGAGTCTCGCACGTCGGCACGTTCAAAGATTACTACGGGATTCAGTATAACCATTCCGGGAAACTCTTTCTCTCCGTCGGGAAGGACCCGCCCGTGACCGTCGAAGGCCCTTACGCATTTGTCACCTGCCCCGGTGTCGAATTCAACTACGGCGCCCCGGGCAACGAAACCCGACACCATTGCTTCATCTGCTTCAGCGGCGCGCTGGTCGACCGTTTCCTGAAAGGCGGACTTCTTGTTCCGCGACGCAAAAACGCTCTCATCCAGATCGTCCATTCGGAACGCTTCTACTCCACTTTGAGCTCACTGAATCAGGCATTGGCCCATCCCGGCGGAGCCAACCTCCCCCGGACCGCTTGGATGCTCGAAGACCTTCTTCTCCAGCTTCAGGAACAACCCGGCATCCTGCCCCGGATCAACGCGTTCTGCGAACACCGGATTCACCAGCTTCAGGAGGAAATCCGCCTCACTCCGCAGCACCCGTGGGACTTCGAGGAGGAAGCAGGACGCCTTTCCATTTCCTATTCCCATTTCCGCCGCATCTTCCGGGAAGTCACCGGCAGCGCCCCGAACCAGTATCTGATCGGGGCAAAACTCAACCTTGCGGAAAAACTTCTGCGCGACACCGTTCTTCCCATGGACAAAGTGGCCCACCAGAGCGGCTTCCCCGACGAATTCTATTTCTCGCGTCTTTTCAAGAAACACCGCAGTCTCTCGCCATCCGCGTGCCGCAAAGAGTTTGCGGGAAAAGGAGTCCCCCTGCCCCGGTGACACCGCGCCAGACGACAGGGGAGAGTCCCCTGCTCCTTCGAGAAAACATCGACGCATTTTCCGCCTTTTTAAAGGGGTCTTCACGAGAATTTATGGGTAAGTTAATGGAAGGAGATACATCAGAACCTG
>CAYWZD010000383.1:0-4348 GCA_964462755.1 uncultured Victivallales bacterium
CCGGCAAGGCTCGGGCGGTCCATGTCCATTTCGGATACGCGATCCGGAACATCGTCAAGTCCCGATCCTTCCAGACCGACAGCTGACCGTCTCCGCTCGGTTTTGCACTCAGTAACACCAGAGGAAACGGCAGATTCAGTCCTTCCGTGTTGAGAGCACAGGGAATGTTCAGCAGTTCCTTCCCGTTCGTCACCGTGATTCCGTCCTGCGAGAGATGAATCCCCTGCAAGGTTCTCCGGACCTCATTCCGGTTCACGATCGGAGCCGCTTTCGACAGCATCTCCACGAATCCGTCCGGCAAGTCCACCGGATTCAGCGGAGACGGCACTTTCACTTCCGGCCACTCGATTTGCACCGGCGAAAGAGGCACTCCATTGACCAGCAGAATCCCGGACTCCACTTCAAGGCTGACTTCCTTGCCTTTTCCGCTCCGGACGGCCTTCTGCAGCGCATCAAAATGCACGATCTGACGAAACGATTCCTCAGCTTCACAGTTCAAGGTGAATTCCATCGTTTCCTCCGGACCGCATGTATGGAAACATAAGGTTCTGTTTTCCAACACGATCAGCACGGATTTATACTCCTCCACGGGACTCATCCGGCTGACCAACTTCCCCAGAGCAGCCAACGCTCCGGCCAACATGTTCTTACTCACTTCGATCTTCATAAAATCACCTCCGATTTAAGGTTCAAGTTTAAAAAGCAGAAAGCCCGACCGATCCGAAGACCGGTCAGGCCTACTTCAGAGAAGTAATGTATATTTGAGGCGGAATGAACTACGTTTCAGTTATGTTTTGATACAAAATGAATTCACTTTTTCTGATTCCACCTGTTTATGAGGAGCATCTGCTAAGTTCGAATTATGAGGTGTCACACTTTTTCAAAAAGAATTTATTAAGTCCAGAAATCTGACTTCCTTTTTATAGTTATTCCATGCTGCTGACTTTTGGTCATAATATCAATTCTGTAGCGGTACAATAAAATGAAAAATTACCTTTTTTTCAGAAGCCCCCTTGATTTTGCAAAAAATAAAGATATAATATTACAAAAGGAATAATTAAAATTCATAAGGGAATTTTAAGAATGAGAGATGGACACGAAATTCCGGTTCTCGGCAAAGCTCTGGAAATTATGGAATACATAGGAGCACATCCCGGACGGGTTACCCAGCCTGAACTGCAGGAGGCACTCGGAATTCCGCAGGCGACCTGCTATCGGATCATGGCAACGCTCGTTACACATAACTGGCTGGTCAAGACCAACGGCAATCACTACGATATTTCCACAGGAATGGTTCCGGTCGTCCGGAAAGCCATGTTTCAACTGGAAAAATACAAAACGCTCCAACCGATTCTGGAACATCTTTCGAAAAAAGTCGGTTATTCCTCCAAGTTGTCCGTTCGTGACGGAATGGAACAGGTCAATGTACTGTGTGCGAAAGCGCCGTGGGACATTGCTCTGACAACGGTGGTCGGATCGCGGGACTCTCTTCTGACAGGCGGTTCCGTCGGAATTGTTCTTTTGTCCGCCATGACCGAAAAGGAATTGTCCGCCTGCTGCAAAAAAATGACTGCGGAGGAGTTCCGGAAAATCAACGACAGGATTCAGCGCTTCAGGAAGGATGGATTTTGCTTTAATCCGGCGACAACTGATCCGAAAGCAAAGTGGCATGTCGATGCCCTTTCCGTTCCGGTCAAGTCCGAGTCTAACACTGTTCTCGGGGTTCTGACTGTGCTCAGCACTCCGGGCGATATTGCTGCCGCCGACTGGAAAAAGCTCATTGCAGAAATGAATAAAACCGTTGAATTCTGCATGGGTGTCATGCAATAATGAGGGTATCATGATCCGTCTTGGAATGTTTCTTCCGCCATGTGCCGACCACCGCTGGAGACTGGCCGCGCAAGTGGGCGTCTGCAACGCGATCAGCCGGTTGAATCCGGTTTATGACGCGTGGAAAATGGATTCGTTGACTCAAGCTAAGAAAGCGTTCAGCGCGGGCGGGTTTGAGCTTTGTGCTCTGGAAGGCGACCCCATGGATATGAGCCGCATCAAGCTGGGACTTCCCGGCAGGGATGAGGATTTGGCTCGCTATTGCAGAATGCTCCACAACATGGGAGAACTCGGAATTCGGATTCTCTGCTACAATTTCATGGCGGGAACCGGATGGTTTCGTTCCCGGACATCGATTCCATGCCGTGGGGAAGCTCTCACCAGCGGTTTTTTCGCATCCGATGTACCCTCGGAACCGCTGAAATTATCTCATGAGGAACTGTGGCGGAACTATGAATATTTCATCCGGGCGGTTCTTCCCGCTGCGGAAAAAGCGGACGTAAGAATCTGTCTGCATCCTGACGATCCGCCTATTTCCGAACTCAAGGGATACCCCCGGATTTTCACTTCGGCGGAAGCGTTCCGGAAGATGCTCCGGATGACTGACAGTCCCAACGCGGGCATCACGTTCTGTGCAGCCACGTTCCGCGCAATGGGCGAAGATGACTTGGCACTGATCCGGGAATGGAAAGACAATATCCATTTTGTTCACATGCGGGATAACCGTTCATGCGAAGATGGCTTCATTGAGACTTTTCATGACGACGGACCGACCGATTTGGCAGCACGTTTTAAGATGCTGGGTGAATTGAATATGGATGTGCTGGTGCGCCCGGATCATGCACCGACCATGTATGGCGAGAGCAACGATGAACCCGGTTATGCCGCATTGGGCCGCATTTTTGCAATCGGATACTTTAAAGGTATTCTGGATGGACTTCAAAACGGGAGAAATGAACATCAACGGGGAAGTGTCTGAAAAAGAGAAGCCGCCGATAAGTGCAAAGAAACATGAAGCAAGAAAACGCCGCCATAGAGACGAAGAGAACGGTTCGAAAACGGATGGAGTCATCGAATTGAAAAGAGAGAGAAGAATCTGATCAAAAATCATAGGAGAAGATGCAGTATATGAAAATATTTGAAAAACATGGGACCGAGAAAATCTGGAGGATAAGTTAAAATGCGGGATGTTTTCAAAGGAGTCACTTTCGGGTTTTACGCGCGAAACGGGTATTTTTCATCGGACGCGGCGAAACGGGAAGTCGAGAAGATGGCGGCGTTGAAAATCCAGTGGGTATGCCTAGTTTCCACCGTTATGCAGGAACAGTTTTCCAGCACCCGCATGTTTCGCGACTTCGTCAATACGCCCGGCGACGACGAACTCTGCGATATGATAGACCTGTTGCACCGGGCTGGAATCAAGGTCATGCTCCGCCCCATGATCGAGTGTTGGGACGGAACGCAGCGCTATCACCTGGTTCTATATTCCGGGGCGATTTATCCGGACCGTCCGTACCGATACCGCGAGCTGTGGTTCGAAAACTATCAGGCACTGACGCGTCACTACACCCGGATCGCCGCGCACCGCGGATGCGAGGCCTACGGAATGGACAGCGAATTGAACGGTCTGGTCCGTTTCACTCCGGAATGGCTGAAAGTCATCGACGTCGTACGAAAAAATTACAAGGGACATCTTACGGCTTCCTTCATCGATGTGCCGCAGTTCAATGAACTCGCGAAAGATCCGAACCACTGGTTCCATGCTTTGGATTCGCTGGGAAGCAGCATGTATTCCCCCGCTTCGGAAAACGGCGGCGGAACGGTTGCAGAGATGACGGACTATTTCCGGGACAATGTCCGGCGTTACCGCGAATTCGCCGAACTTTACGGGAAACCCTTCTATTTCGGGGAATGCGGCTGCTGTGCGACCGCCGGAGCCTCAAACCGTCCTTACTTCTGGAATAACGGCGGCGGATATGACGGTGAAGAGCAGGCGCGCTACATGGAAGCGGTCATCCGCGCCTTTTCCGCGGAATCCTGGTGGAAGGGGCTCTTCTGGTGGAAATGGGATGAACAATACAGCCGGCCTCAATTTGTCGACGATCCGGCGGGAGACAAAGGATTCACCATCGACGGAAAACCCGCTTCACGGATTCTGAAACGCTGGTGCGAAGGAACCCTCTGAAACTCTTTCCTGATGCCGGATGGGGAATGCGTCAGATATGTCGCGTCGCGGAGTCAAAGTTCGCACCATCAGAAAATCTTTCGGATTCCGCACTCTCAAAATCGCAGAAATCTGTTTATATCACCAGCTTGGCAAACTTCCGGAACCGGAGTTCAACCACAAATTCTGGCGAAGAGGCTTTTTTCAATGACAGAAATTCTTTTTTTCAGAACAGCACTTGAATTTACGAACTTTTTGGATACAACATCAGAAAAGGAATAGGGCGGTGAACTATGCATTGAACCAGCAGGAGGCCCTGGAAAAATTTCTGACCGATCCCCGCTTGAATATCGA
>CAYWZD010000384.1:0-4347 GCA_964462755.1 uncultured Victivallales bacterium
CCAGACAAAAATTACGGCATTTTTACGGCATTTTTCTCTTGAGTTCAAAGCCTCTATGGCTCAAAGCTTTTCAAAGATGACAAAGACGAAAAAATTTATGGACTTCTTCAGGGGAATCGAGGAATATTTATCAGGCTGTACCGTGATTCTTTTCTCATTAATATTTCCTTGGTCGATGTGGATATGTTTAACCTTGCGGCGGTGCAAATCAGATGCATTGCCGCTTGGATTTAAAACTATTGACGACACTACCTGGCAACCGCTTTCTGATAACTCGGGTCCGCTCCTTTCTTCAAGAGGAGTTCGATCGCTTTAAGATCATTGGCTTTTACAGCAAGACGAAGCGGAGAGAGTTGATCATTGGAAGCAATATTTGGGATGGCATCTTTATTTAGAAGCAGCTCCATGATTTCATAATTGCGCTGTTCTGTTGCATGCCATAAGGGGGAGCCTTTCTTGTCCATGAGATTGACATCGGCCTTTTTGTCGATAAGTGTTTTAACCATGTCGAGGTTATTGGAATCAACGGCAATTCCCAATGCGGTGCGTCCATACTCTTCCGGTTCTTTTGAGTTTGGATTGGGTTAAAGCGATGAACCAGCCGGGATAAAAGAATCGGTCGGCCTGGAACCGCAGTGACACATCATGAAATTTGTATTGTCGTATCCGCGCATGGCCTGTTTTGGATTTTTTGAAAAATGGACTGCGCTTTTCGTGGTTGACAGGGAAGATTGAGGCCCCCTTTCCATCCCAATCCGTCAATAAAAGTAAAGTAGCATGGAAAAATTACTGTTTCAAGCAGATTTGACATAAATTCCGGATTGTATTCAAATCCCGGCAATTATCCAATGACAACTTTTCATGGCTGGAAGAATGGCATGCCTTGCCGCGGTCCAGCCGGGAATGCGGGGCATGTGAAGACTGCCCGGCAGATATTTTTGCCGTCTTTGAAAACTTCGACTGACGTAGTGTCGCCTGATTTCCAAAACCGGAATGGAGCCTGTTTCGGGACTTGCATTCTGCAAAGCAAAGGATATGTTAACACAAAGGATGCTTATTTATATCGTTCTTTCCAGTGAAAGTTGTTCTGTATGGGGCAGAGATGCTTTGAATCGGAAAAACCTTCAAGCGGAAAAAACGGTCTCAGGGGGGAGTCCACCGCCATGGGTGAGGAATGGAGACAGCAAGAATTCCTGAATGCGTTGCTTGCCGGGAAACGGCTGGAGAGCACAGCAATTGTCATGGACGAACTGGCAAAGCGAAAATCCGTGCCCGGTCTTTACGAAACAATCATCAAGGCGGCACTCTACCGGATTGGTGAACTCTGGCAAAGCGGACGGATCAGCGTTGCGGCCGAGCATCTGGCCTCGGCAGTGGTCGAAGCCATTATGAATGAGCTTTACTCCGGAATCATCTCATGCGACCGTACCGGGAAAACGGTGATTACCGCATGCATCGAGAGCGAATTGCACCAGATCGGCGTCAGGATGGTTTCGGATATTTTCGAGGTGAACGGCTGGACCGCTCATTTTCTCGGCGCCGATATGCCATGCTCCGACCTGCTTGACTTCACCAGAAAAGTCAGACCGGATGCGCTGGCTTTGTCGTTAAGCAGCAGTTGCCGGTTTCCGGTATTGGAAAAGGCCGTTCTGGCGTTTCATCAGGAATTTCCCAAATTGCATATTTTCATCGGCGGGCTGGCCTTCCATTCCGAAGAGCAGGGTTTTTTGTCGGTACATTCCGATTTGCATTATATCGCCGATCTGCACCAGCTTGACACCTGGCTCAAGGAAGACCGTGACCTGAATCCCCGCTCATCCGGAAGCAATGTCCCGGCCAGTGCTGACCGCCTGTCCGGGACGGACTTGAATGCAAATTGGTCCACCCCTTTGGAGAGGTAATCCATGTCAGATGATTTGAAGGAAATTGATCTGTCCGAATGGACGCAAGGACTCAAAAGCCTGATTGCCGAGAGCAATTCGCTTTTTCTGGCGCTTTTTGCCTCGGACAGGACCCTGCTTTATGCCAATTCCGCCATGAGGCTGCTGTTCAAGGGCGATCCTTGCCGGAGTTTGCTGAATCCGACTTTCGACGAACTATGGAAGGCGGAAGGAACCTCTTCTTCCGTTTACCGGGGATTTCTGACCGTTGGAGATGATTCCTCGGTCAATACCTCAATCCGGGTTCAGGTTTATCGGCAAAAAGACCGTCTTCTGATTCTCGGCGACATCGATGCCAAACCGCTTGTGGAACAAAACGAGGCACTGTTCCGCCTGAACCGCGAAATCAGCGATCTGCAGCACCAGCTGATTCAGGAAAAGAACAATCTGGAAATCGCTCTTGGCCAGTTGAATGAAGCCAACGAACGATTGAAGGAATTGAACGCGACCAAAGACCGCTTTTTCTCGATCATCGCCCATGACCTGCGCAATCCTTTTAATGCGATTGTCGGACTTTCCAGTCTGTTGGTGGAGCAAGTCCGGCAAAAAGACTACGATTCGCTCGATCAATATGCCGCCATTATCGAGGAGTCGTCTCAGCGGGCGATGGCGCTCCTTGTCAACCTGCTGGAATGGTCCCGGGTCCAGACGGGAAAGATGAATTTTTCACCGGTCAAACTTGACCTTGTCAAAGAGATTGACGACGCGGTCAGTCTGGCTCTGGAGGCAGCCAGGCTGAAGGAGATTGTCATTGAGCGGGAACTGCCGGAAGATGCTTTTTTGTCTGCGGACCGGGCGATGATCGGTACCGTATTGCGCAACCTGATTTCCAATGCGATCAAGTTTACCCGGCATGGAGGTCGGATTGTCATTGCCGCAAAGCCTGAGTCGGATGGCTGGGAGGTGTCTGTTTCCGACAACGGCGTCGGGATGACCAAAGAGGTTATGGACAAACTGTTCAGGATCGACCAGAACCACTCCACGGCCGGAACGGATAATGAAAGCGGCACCGGGCTCGGATTGATTCTCTGTCGGGAGTTCATTACCCGGCACGGCGGCAGTATCCGGGTGGAAAGTGAAGTCGACCTCGGCAGCAAATTCACTTTCATGCTGCCGGGATCTCCGAAAATGTGAATTCGCCGGAGTCGATCCGGTGCAGGGGGCATCCGACTGTCCGTTCGACGGTCGTGCGCGAAAAACCGAACTTGCTCATCAGTTTTGCCTGCGACGGAATCTTCGTCCCGTGGTTGCGGTTCCCGGAGAGAATCGCGTTCAGCAAGTGCTGTTCGGCACTTTTTCATTTTTAATGTAATCCCTGTTCAAGAAAATGTTTTTTGCATGACGGACGTTTTTTCGTTCAGTGTGCCCGGCCTTGGCGACTGGACCGCACCAATACGAAGGTGGCTGGGAACTCTTTTCATGAACACCTCAAGTCCGCCCGACGCAATCCGCAAACATCAGGAAAATTTGAATTCGAAATATTGCATTCGGGAATAGATGTGATATGATATTGAATTCAGACGGACGGAGGGACGCTGCACCATGAAAACGAAATTGAACAGGGAAAGCCGGGAACGGCAAAATGCCATTCGCAAATCGCTTGCGGCGGGAATTCCGCTGGCAGGGCTTTTGTCAGCGACCTTATTCACGGCAGGGTGCGGCGAAAGAACCGCTCCGGTGATGGGACGGATTGAAGTCACTCCCACCCACTCGGAATGTGCCCCCGTTGTTCGCGGAGATGTTATTCCTCAGCAGAAGCCGGAGATACCCCGGGAACCGCCGACGGCGGGCGTTCCGATCCCGCCGCTTCCAAAACTTCCGGACCTTCCCAGGGAAATCGAGAACTATACCGTTCAGGCTGGCGATACCTTATCGAAAATCGCCCGTTCCCGAAAAACCTCTCTTGAGATTCTGATGCGCCTCAACGAATTCACCCGCGAACAGGCCGATCAACTCAAAGCCGGACAGCGGATCAGGGTTCCCATGCTGCCCAACCGGAAAAATGAAACGGACCCGTCCGGTGTTGTTATGGGGAAACGATTGGTGTCGCCGAAAGAATGATTGATCTTCCAAAGCATCTGATTCTGGAAGTCACGTCCCGCTGCAATTACCGTTGTCCCTTCTGTTATTGCGTGTGGCATGAATTTCCGGAACTGGGCGGGCCTCTCCTTTCCACCGCGACATGGACGCAGATCATCCGGAATTGCGTGGAATCAGGTGCGGACGATCTGCTTTTTTCCGGCGGAGAGGCGCTGCTGCGCAAAGATTTGCCGGAACTGATCGAGTTAGCCTGCGAGCTTCTGCCGGGGGGCAATGTCGGCGTATTCACCAACGGTTTGCGTTTGAATGAAGAGTATCTTGATTTTTTCAGAACCCGGAAAGTAAAGGTCTCCATCAGTCTGCCCGG
>CAYWZD010000385.1:0-4337 GCA_964462755.1 uncultured Victivallales bacterium
CGGAGCCGATGGCAAAGCCTTTGCCCGTGGCGGCCGTGGTGTTGCCGAGCATGTCGAGTGCATCGGTGCGTTCACGGACATGCGGGGGAAGACCCGACATTTCGGCGTTGCCGCCGGCATTGTCGGCGATCGGGCCGTAGGCATCCGTCGCCAGTGTGATGCCGAGGGTGGCAAGCATGCCGACCGCGGCGAAACCGATACCGTAGAGACCGTAGATGGTTCCCTGCGTGAAGCCGCCTGAGAAGGCATAGGCGCAGATGATGGCGATCACGGTTGCGATCACAGGAATGCCGGAAGAGAGCATGCCGAGCGCAAGGCCGTCAATGATCGTGGTGGCCGGACCCATCTGGGCCTGGGCCGCCAGTTCCTTGGTGGGTCTGTTTTCATCGGACGTGTAGTATTCGGTGGAATATCCGATCACGACACCGGCGATCAGACCGGCGACGATGGCGCCGAAGATGCCCCATGTGATGATGTTCATCAGAACCAGTCCGACGCAGGCGACCAGGATCAGGATGGAGCTGCCCCAGGTGCCGAGACGGAGAGCCCGCAGAAGGGTGCTCATGCTGGCGCCTTCTTTGCAGCGGACCGTGAAGATGCCGATGATCGAAAGGATGATGCCGATTCCGGCGACGATCATGGGCGCGTTGACGCGCACGACCATTTCCTGCGCGGAAATCGGAAGGGCCGCGCCGAGGGCCGCGGTCGCAAGGATGGCTCCGCAGTAGGACTCATAAAGGTCGGCGCCCATGCCGGCCACGTCGCCCACGTTGTCGCCCACGTTATCCGCGATGGTTGCGGGGTTGCGGGGATCGTCTTCCGGGATGCCCGCTTCCACTTTGCCGACCAGGTCGGCGCCGACGTCCGCGGCTTTCGTATAGATGCCGCCGCCGACACGCGCGAAGAGGGCCTGGGTGGAGGCGCCCATTCCGAAGGTCAGCATCGTCGTGGTGATTTCCATCAGACGGTGGTCGGGAGTGATCGATCCGGCTTTCACCAGCGTGATGCCGAGGGGATAGAAGCCGTTGATCATGTGCTCGGGCGTATAAACAATCTTGTCAAGAATGAGATACCATGCGGAGATGTCCAGCAGGCCGAATCCGACCACGACCAGTCCCATGACCGCTCCGGAACGGAAGGCCACCTGAAGACCGCGGTTCAAGCTTTCGCTCGCTCCCTGGGCCGTACGGCTGGAGGCGGCGGTCGCCGTCTTCATGCCGAGGAACCCGCACAGTCCGGAGAAGAAACCTCCGGTCAGGAACGCCACGGGAACGAAGGGGTTCTGGACTCCGATAACCGCCAGAATCGTGAAAATGACAAAAAGAATCACAAACACGAGGCCGACGCGGGAATACTGCTGACGCAAATAGGCCATGGCTCCTTCCCGGACATAACCGGCGATTTCTTCCATGGTCGCATTCCCTTTGGGGGCATTGATCATAAGGCGGTAGCAGATGAACGCGCCAATTAATGCCACCACCGCGCAGAGAGGCGCAATCCACCACATCGGTGTGATTCCGCTGGTGAAACCGGACGCGGAAACCGCTTTGCCGATGACCTCCTTACTCTGTGCGAACATTGGAAGCATTCCGGAACATAAAATTCCTCCGGCAATCCATTTGTAAACAGCGGGTGTTTTCACTTTGCGTCAACCAATCCTTTCTTTGTTTTGGGATGTCTATAAGTAAAAAAACCAAAATCCTCACTCTATTACTATAATTCCCGGAATGAAAATTGCAAGACGGAAGTATTAGTTTTTTGTAATCCGGGGGTGCCGGAAATCGGGTTTCGCGCGAAGCATTGCAGGGAATACAAACGAGTTGTAACATTCCCCGAGAAAAAGAAAAAAGATTCGTTTTTTTTCTGCGCGGGGGTTGCAAAAACGGAAATGATCCCCGAAAGAGGACAGGACCGGAATTTTTCCGGAAAGATAGCGGGGAAATAATGGAGGAAGCTCTTCCCTCTGCCGGAACACCGGAGAAGGAAACCGGAAACTTACCAGCGGACCAGCATGGCCCCTTTGCTCAGTCCGGCGCCGACCGCGGCCAGAAGCAGGATCTGCCCGGGTTTCAGGAGTCCGCGTTCCCGCATGTCCGACAAGGCGATGCCGATGGTTGCCGCACAGGTGTTGCCGTAGTTTTCCACGTTTCGGAAGACCCGGTCCGTCGGGATGCAGAGCCGTTCGGCCGTGGCGTCCACAATCCGGATGTTCGCCTGATGCGGAACGAACCAGTCGATTTTGTCGGGAGTCAGGCCCGCTCTTTCCAGCACGGTGTTGGAACATTCGACCATACCGGCGACCGCCAGTTTGAAAATCAATTTTCCATCCATATGCAGGAACTGTTCTCTTTCATCCAGCAGTGCGGGAGTCAGCGGGAGTCTCGAACCTCCTCCGGGGAGAAGAAGACTGTCAAAATAAGCGCCGTCCGCCGCCAGGAATGCCGTTGAAATAGTATCGGGAGTATCTTGAAAATCGTTTTCCAGAAGCAGCGCGGCCGCGCCGTCTCCGAACAGGACACAGGTGTCGCGGCTTGCCCAATCGACGATGGCGGACATCTTTTCGGACGCGACCACGAGAATGTAGCGGAGGGCAGGATTTCCCTTCATGATGCAACGGGCGTTTTCCAATGAATAAATAAAACCGCTGCAGGCCGCCTGAATGTCGAAACTGAATGCGTTTTTCGCCCCGATTTTCTCCTGAACAAGACACGCGGAGGCGGGGAAGAGGCATTCCGGCGAAGTGGAACTCAGCAGGATCGCCCCGAGTTCAGAAGGAGCAACCCCGGCTTCCGTCAGAACTTTTTTTGCTGCCGCGGCAGCCATGTCGGAGACCTGTTCCGCCGGAGCGGCAATATGGCGCCGCCGGATTCCGGTTCTGGGATATATCCATTCGTCGCTGGTGCTCAGAAACTTGCTCAAGTCATCGTTGGTGAGAATTTTCTCCGGGACGTAAGAGCCGATATTTCGAATGCGGATTCCCATAACGCGTTCCTTCTATATTCTGTTGCCACCGTCTCCGACAGAATGAACGCCATCCGCTTTTGTCATGTTAAAGACAAAACCAAGCCGCGTCATCCCTACTGTCGCAACGGGTCTGTCGCCGGGCTTCGACCCTGATGCTGAACTGAACTCCCGTCCCCGGGAAGAGACGTAAGACAGCAAACAAACTCTTGTCATGAGCGGCTCTGTTCGCGGAGCATCGCCCGGAACCGGCGGTCAAAGAAAAGCTGTCCTTACGAAAAGACAACAAAAAAACCATACCTTCGTAACAAATTCCAAAACAATTTTCATGCATTGAATGAGTTACGACGGATAGCCGATATTCAGCAATGGTGGGTATAACTGGGCTCGAACCAGTGACCTTCACGATGTCAACGTGACGCTCTAACCAACTGAGCTATACACCCTATTCTTGAGCGAACGGGGTATAATATACGATCTGTTTTCGGGTTTTCAAGGTCGAAAGTAAAAAAAACTCATTTTTCGACCAATTCACCGTTTTCCCATTTCCGGTTCAACAAATTGATGTTGATTTCCAGGACCGGATACAGCCAGACCATGTTCTCGGCATTGTCCTTGTTATTCCACTGCATGGCTTTCTTTTTGCCGTTGAGCGGAGTCAGCTGGATGGTTTCTTCCGTGCGGGAATATTTACAGAGAACCACCGAGCCGGGGTTTCTGAGCTTGCCGACAACGATGTCTCCGTCCTGCGCATATTCTCCGCCCGCCACCAACATCACGGTTCCGATGGGAAACATCGGGCATAAGTCGCTGGAATCCACCTTCAATGCAAAATATGAATCTTTTACGGAATTTGCAAAAAAGGCGAAATGGTCGCCCAGACGTTTTGCATAGGCGGAGGCCGATTCAAGCGTGGAGTCGAACCCGAGAATTTCCGTGAACGTAGCCAGCGGCGCCCGGTTGCTTTCCACATCGGACATTTTTCTTCTGTAGGGTTCCTGGTCTTCGCGGACCATGTATCCGAAATGGCGGTCATCGGGCTCATTCATGAAGTTTTTGAGTTCACGGCGGATTTTCGAAACCCAGATATGCCCGCTGATGTTGGAGGTTTTTCCGCTCAACCAGAACAATACCGTGCTGTGGGCAATTCCAACGTGTTTGGCAAACTGGGAAGTGTTGCCATAGTGTTCAATCGCCAATTTCAGAGCATTCAATATTTCAGGCGTCAGTTTCATATTCGAAATCCTTTCTCTTTTAATGCCTAATTTCAAGTTCGTATAATATGAGCTTTTCACAAAACTGAAATAAATCCTAAGACCAGGATTGTTTCAGCCTTTCAATGCTCGATTCACGATATTTACAGAACAAACGCTTTC
>CAYWZD010000386.1:0-4329 GCA_964462755.1 uncultured Victivallales bacterium
ATGATCGACAAGGACGAATATCCCCAGACCGCGGAAATCGAAACCCGCTGCGTCCATATGCTGGCCGATCTCTGGAATTCCCCTCAGGCCGCGTCCACGATGGGATGCTCCACCACCGGATCGAGCGAGGCGGCCATGCTTGGCGGCATGGCGATGAAATGGCGCTGGCGCGAACGCATGAAAAAAGCCGGCAAGCCCTGTAGCGAACCGAACATCGTCACCGGCCCGGTGCAGATCTGCTGGCACAAATTCGCCCGCTACTGGGACGTGGAAATCCGGGAGGTCCCGATGGCTCCCGGCCGTTACGTTTCCACGCCGGAAGAAGTCCTCAAACGCTGCGACGAAAACACCATCGGGGTTGTCCTTACGCTCGGCACCACCTTCACTCTGCAATACGAACCGGTCAAAGAGGTTGCCGAGGCGCTGGACAAACTTCAATCTGAAAAAGGGTTGGACATTCCCCTGCATGTGGATGGCGCCAGCGGCGGTTTTCTCGCGCCTTTCGTCGAACCGGAACTGGAGTGGGATTTCCGTTTGCCGCGGGTGCGTTCGATCAACACTTCCGGGCACAAGTTCGGACTTTCTCCCCTTGGCGTCGGCTGGGTGCTCTGGAGGGAAAAATCCGATCTGCCCGAAGACCTGATTTTCAATGTCAACTACCTCGGTGGAAACATGCCCACTTTCGCGCTGAATTTTTCCCGTCCCGGCGGACAGATCATCGCGCAATATTACAACTTTCTGCGGCTTGGACGCGAGGGATACGCAAAGATTCAGAAGAGCTGCTATGATGCCGGAATGTTCTTTGCCGGAAAACTCAAGACCATCGGCATTTTCGAGATCATCTCCTGCGGAGGGAGCGGTGTCATTCCGGGCGTATGCTGGAAGCTCCGGGACGATGTCAAAGTCAATTTCAATCTCTATGACCTCGCCGACCGGCTTCGCTGCCGTGGCTGGCAGGTGCCTGCCTATTCGCTCCCCGCGGATTGCCGGAATATTGTAATCCAGCGGGTGCTTGTCCGGCACGGAGTCACCAAGGACTTGTTGTTCAAACTTTTCGAGGACATGGAGGAGGCCATCCGCTTTTTCGAAAAGTTCCCGTCTGCGGGACTTTCTTCCGGAGAAGCTTCCGGATTCCATCATTGATTCGGATTACGGCAGAGATTGCGCGCCGCTGTTCCATGTCGTTTCGGTAAAGGCAAGTTGGTGGCATCTGTTCCTGTTTCCGTACTCCCGTCCGAGTTTTTGTCCCGATATTATATGAAATGTTTATTCGTTAAATCTGGTAAGAGCCTGCTAGTTTCCGATATTTTTCTTCTGGTATTTTTTGTTTTTTTTGTTGAATCTTTGAAAAAAAGAGATTATATTCACGTCAGTGGGGGGAACCAATGGTTCCCTGTAAAAAAAACAACACAAAAGGAGGAAGACCATGAGAAAGTTGATTTTCTCGTCTGTCGTCGCAATCTCAATCGCTGTTGTAGGGACCGCCTGCACCACCGTGAACACGAATGACGGTGCTCAGGAAGCCAAGTACAAGATGGCGCCCACCGTTTATGAGGCAGTGGTCAAGCATGAAGCCAAAAAGGTCAACGGAACCGCGAGCCTGAACTGTCTGTTCGGAGTCTTCACATGGGGAGCGAGTCATTTCGCCGACCGTGCCGCACTCGGCGAACGGGCATTCTGCAAGAGCGCTGTTGACATTGCCAAAGACGCCGCCGTCTACAATGCCTGCGAAGCCGCGAAATGTGATGTCCTTCTGGCCACGAAATATGTCGTGACGGTGGACGATTACGTTGTGTTCAAGAAAGTGGAATGCAAGGTGACCGGCTATCCCGGCAAGGAAATCGGTATCGAAAAGAAGATGCCCATGTGTCCGTGCGCAGCGTGTATGAAGGGCGACAAAAAGTAACGGACGAAAATCATTTAAAACACGGGGAGCGGTTCGCCGCTCCCTTTTTCTTTTAAAAAAACGGATTGAAATGTTTTCTACGGCTTCTTTGTCCCGCAGATGACATGCAGGGAAACCCGGCGGAATCTGTTACAGGTGCATTCCGCCGTCGACGGTGATGTCTTCACCGGTGATGTAGCTCCCGGCGTCCGAGGCGAGCAGCAGGATGAGTCCGGCGCAATCTTCCGCCGTGCCGAAACGTCCGGCCGGAATGAGTTTCCGGATCTCTCCGGCGGTTTCCGCATCCGACAGGACAGCACTGTTGCGGTCCGTGGCGATCACGCCCGGCGCGACATTGTTCGCCGTGATTCCGAACTTCGCATTGTCGCGTGCGAGTCCGAGGATGAGGTTTGCCTGTGCGGCCTTGGTCCCTGCGTAAAGACAGAGTCGCGGGGAGGGGCGGTGCTGGTTGACGCTTCCCAGTGCGATGATCCGTCCGAAGCCCCGTTTCCGCATGCCGGGCAGGAACGCCTTGACGAGTTCGAAGGAGGCCATCACATTCGTCCGGTATTCCCGCTCGAACTCCGTTGCGTCGAACTCCTCTACGGTCATATAGGTCTGTATGGAAGCGTTCAGAACCAGAATGTCGATGTTCCCGGCGGACGCGATCAGCTTTTTCAATCCGTCCGTCGTGGAAATGTCGGCATCGACCGCCTCGCCGGAGAATCCTTTTTTCCGGGCTTCCGCGAGGACTTCATCCAGTTTCGGGGAGGGTTTGCTTGCGTGAAAGATCACATGCGCTCCGGCCTCGGCCAGTGTCATGGCGGCCGCGTGACCGATTCCCCGGTTGGAGCCGGTCACCAGTGCGCGCTTCCCCTGAAGATTGAAAAGTTTCTGGATCATGTTTTCCTTCCTTTCTTACAAAGAGATCCGATATTCGTTATAACTGTGTTTGGAAAGAGAGGTTTTCTGCTTGATCTTTGTGCGTCCGACAGTGATTTCCAGATTGTAGTCGCCATAGAAGCCATTCCAGTCGGCAACGCCGTTTTCATCGGTTTCGACGGTGCATTCCGTGTGCCATTCGTGGTTGACGAGACGCTCGAGCATCCGGAAGGCGGGTTTTTCCTCCATGTCCTTCCCGACGAGTCCGGCGTCGTAATCGCTTTCCGAACCGTAGGCAGTCTTGTCGCAGAGGTTCCACCAGACGATCGACTCCATTTTCTCCTGACTGAACCAGATCCGGTAGAAATGACGGAGAAGTTTCGCCTGAAATTCCTCGGAGGCCTTGCGCGGGAGTTCCGGATAGGTCGGCAGGGAGATTTCCGTGATGTGGATCGGAACCCCGAGCCGGGCGTACTGGTCGAGCACATTGAACTGATGGACGGGATCGAAGTAGAAGTGTCCCTCCTGTCCGACGCCCATGTGTTCGAGTTTGCCGAACAGGTGGAACTGGATGCCGATTCCGCCGAGACGCGCCCCGCGGTCAAGCAGACTTTTGCAGAGCAGATACATCGGCGAATTGTCGTAATGGAAAGGCTGGTAGGCAACGTGGTTGCCGTCGTTGTAGCAGAGTTCGGTGCAGTTCGGAAAATACTTCTCCGCGAGTTTGAACACCTGATACACATAATCCTGCGGGACGACGGACCACGGAATGGTCTTGTGGAACCAGCGCGGATAGGAGAACGCCTCGTTCACGGCATCCCAGAGGGTGACCTTTCCGCCGTAGCGTTCCGCGAGCTGGGCAATGCGTTTTTCCAGAAGGACCATCAGCTCCTTCGAGTTCTTCGGGAGCCATGCAGGGACAAAGTTGTCGCAGAAGAGCCAATGTCCTTTCGGACGGACGCCGTTTTCGAGGCACCAGTCCACGGCGATGTCGGTTGGCGGACGTCGCGCGATGGGAGGAACATTGCGGCTGTAGCGGAACTTTCCGGGTTCCGGTTCGAGGGTATCCCAGTAGAAGGGAACCGTGGCGATGTTGAAGACCTTTTTAAACAGAGTCTCATAGGCGTCGTTCTGTTTCTTCGTCGGAAAGTCGCGGAGCTTGAAGAGGTTGCTTCCGAACAGGAATTCATGTTTCGTCTGCGTGAATTTGAGCTTGGCGTTCCGGACCGGTTTGCCTTCGGAGTCGGAGAGAACGAAACGTCCCCACCCTTTGCGGTGACGCCGGATGTCGAGTTCGATGCGCTCCTCGATTCCGCCGCGCGGATGGTCCATGTCGCGCGTGACCGATTCCATCAGTTCTTTCGGGTTCATTTTTCGGTTCTCCTGTTAAAAATATCCGCCTTTTTCAATGATCTGCGAAATGGTGTCGCCCTGACGTACCCATGAGAAGATGTCCACTTCGTTGCGCTCGATTCCCTCGGCGCGGAGCAGGACGTCATAGGCGATCTCGCGGGGGATGCACAGCACGCCGTCGATGTCGCCGAAGATGATGTCGCCGGGGC
>CAYWZD010000387.1:0-4324 GCA_964462755.1 uncultured Victivallales bacterium
CTCCGGACCGGAAACGGAAACCATGGACACGGCGGCGAAGCCGGAGAAAAAGCGTTCCCTGCTGGAGGCCGCCATCGAAGTCCTCAAGGGCAGCGGCAAGCCAATGAACACCCGCGAACTGGTCGATGCCGCGACCGAAGCAGGACTCTGGACTCCGACCGCGTGCAAAACTCCGGAACAGACGCTGTATGGAAGCATCTTCCGCGAGATTGCAACGAAGGAGCATCCCCGCGTCCGCAAGAGCGGTGAGAAGGGCAAGTTCGAGTTCGCGGGATAAACTCCGCGACAGCCGTCCCTCGCACCGAGGGGCGGTCTTTTATTCCGCCGGTTCAAGCATGGGATATTGTTCGACAAGACCTGCCAGCAATTCGCGCGATGCATAAAGCGGAAGCAGAAGCTGGACATAGTCCGAAAAATGCTTCGGCTTTACTTCGCGTTCGCTCCGCAAATAGTTTTGAATCAGTCTCGTTCGCGGTCTGCCCGTCAACCGGGATACCTCGCCAAACGGAGTTTTCGGGATTGCCTGAAACGCCAATTGCTCTGTCCGCCGTTCCATTTCCGCAAGCCGATTCTCCGCGTCAATGCGGCGGTAGATTTCCTGTTCCAACGTCGATACCAGCGACTTCATCTGATCGTCCGTCATCGCCGGAGAAAGGTATGCTCCGGTCTTTCTTATCGAAGGAAGCACGCTCTCAAACACCCAGCGTTCGAAGCGGACGGCCTCCGGTAATTTCGATCCGCAAATCAGACGCATCACATCGCTCTCCGAAAGAACGCGGAGTTCCTGAAGTCCCCCTGAAGTTTGAAGGGGGTAACGTTTCGTTATACCCTTGCAGTGATCATTCATCGCTTTATTCGGGTTTGTATATCCAAGCAGGGTGCAAACGTCCTTGCCGACGAAACACGGTTCGCCATCCATTTCGACAATGCGCACGGGACGGTCTTCAAATACTTTCACGATTTCATTCATGGTCAATTTTTTCCTCTTCAACGGTGAGATTTTCAGTTTCAATCGCCGGAGTCAGCGCCTGCCAGTCGCAGCCTTCGCCGTGGACGAACTCCGCCCAACGCTTCCGGATCACATCGCAATATTTCTCGTCAAGTTCCATCGCACGGCCAACGCGTCCGGTCTGCTCGCAGGCGATCAGCGTCGAACCGGACCCGCCGAAAAGGTCGAGAACGATCTCTCCCCGCCGGCTGGAGTTTCCAAACGCTTTGCACGCCAGTGCCGTCGGCTTCTGGTTGCTGTGCACGTATTCAGCGGAGTTGTCCCGTTTGATGTCCCAGACGGTGGTCTGGCAGCGGTCGCCGAACCATTCGCAGTTTTCCTCCTCATGACGGCCGTAAAGGCACGGTTCCGCCGCCCAGTGGTAGTCGCTGTGCCCGAGAACCATCCCTTTGTTCCAGAACAGGACCTGTTTCACCCGAAGCCCGGCGGCGTTGACGGCCAGCTCAAACTGAATGTGATTCGCGCTGGCATACCAGATGTAGAACGCCCGTTTTTCCCGGAGATGCGTTTTGATGTTTCCAAAGGCCGCCAGCAGAAATTCATACAGTTCGTCTCCCCGCAGATCGTCGTTTTTGATGACCTTCCATTCGCGCCCGCCGGGATTGTTCACACCTTTGTAGCTGACCCCGTAAGGCGGATCGGTGAAAACCAGGTCGGCCTTCTGCCCGTTCATCAGCCTTGCCACATCCTCCGGTTTTGTGGAATCCCCGCACATCAGCAGATGGTTTCCGAGCCGATAGATTTCCCCGCGACGGCTCATGGCTTCCTCCGGGACTTCCGGCACGGCGTCCGCATCGGTCTCGCCATCGGCGACCGTATCGTTCATGCCGCCGTTCAACAGCCGGTCGAGTTCCTCTGTGTCGAAGCCCAGAAGCGACAGGTCGAAGTTGGCCTCCTGCAGTTCCCTGATCTCGATCGGCAGAAGGTCGTAGTTCCATTCCGCGATCTCGCCGGTCTTGTTGTCCGCGATCCGGTAGGCCTGGACCTGTTCCGGCGTCAGGTCGGCGGCAACGACCACAGGAACTTCCGTCAAGCCAAGTTTCTCCGCGGCCCGAAGCCGGGTATGGCCGCACACGATCACGTTGTCTTTGTCAACGACAATCGGCGACCGGAAGCCGAATTCTTTAATCGAATTGGCGACCGCCTCCACCGCTTCGTCGTTGAAACGCGGGTTCCGTTCGTAAGGGTGGATGTCCGAGAGTTTCATGTTGATGATCTGCATTTTTGTCCTTTCTGCGATTTATAATTTGAAAAAACGTCATTAACGGATTATATTTAATGACGTAAGTTGGAATGGAGAATACTTTATGCGTTCTTATGGGGAACAAGTAAAAGAACTGATCAGCCGAAGACAACCTTTTTCCGCTGCGGATGCGAGGGAACTGGGTATACCGGCTTCCGCCCTTGCTTACTACTGCCGGATTGGTATGATTCAGCGTCTTTGCCAAGGAGTCTATACTCCTCCGGAGACGGAAAGCAATCCATATCCAGATGTGGAACAACTGCTGAAGAAGAACTCTGAATTTGTCATCTGCCTTCTTTCGGCTTTGCAAGTCCATGAGTTCACGACACAACTGCCTACCTCGCTGTGGATTGCCATTCCGCAAGGTGCGCGTCTTCCGAAACTTGAAATCTACCCGCTGACCTGCATTCGTCTGACCGAACAGGCATACCATGCCGGAATTGAAGAGCGCGAACTTTACGGTATGAAAATAAAAGTCTATTCAGCGGCAAAGACGGTTGCCGACTGTTTTAAATTCCGTAACAAAATTGGCCTTGATGTCGCCTTGGAAGCTCTTCGGGAAGGATATCGTCTGAAGCGTTTTACCATGCCCGAACTGATTGCCGCTGCGAAAGTCTGCCGCGTCATTAAAATCATGTCACCTTATATGGAGGGGCTTCTGCAATGAGCAATCCAAATCCGACTAATTTTGCTGCTTCGGCATATGCAAAATTAAAGGACATAGCCGACGAAAAGAAGTGGAACTTTATGCACCTTCTGATCCGATATGGAACAGAACGGTTCTTTTATCGTCTGAGTGTTTCTCCCGCCGCACACCAATTCGTTTTGAAAGGCGGCAACCTTTTTGTTGTTTGGCAAAATGGCAACAATTCCAGACCAACCATTGATTCCGACATGATTTACTTCGGAAATGCCGCTCCGGAACATTTGCATGCCATTTTCAAGGAAGCGGCGGACTCCAACGCGAGTCCGAGCGATGGAATGCGTTACGATGGCAATTCCATAGAAATCAGCTCCATCCGTGAGGAGACCGAATATGGCGGCACAAGAATTGTTCTGACGGGGTATCTTGGCAATGCAAGAATCCGTTTGCAGTTCGATATTGGTGTCGGAGATGCGATCACGCCTCCACCGGAACTGACGGACTTTCCCGTTCTGCTGAATGGTCCGGTTCCTCGCCTGAAAGTCTATCCGATGGCAACCGCCATTGCCGAAAAAGCAGAAGTGATGGTGACGCGTGGAATCATCAACAGCAGGCTGAAGGATTTTTACGATCTCTGGCTCTTGTCGGAACTCTTCGATCATGACTATTCCATGCTGTGTCAAGCCGTCCGCAACACTTTTGATCGCCGGAAAGTTGCCATGCCCGTTGAAATGCCGGAAGCATGGACACCGGAGTTCGCCGCCAATCCGCTGAAGGCAACGCAATGGGCCGCATTCCTTCGCAAGAACAAAACCGTGACCGCGCCCGCGGATTTTGCCGTTGTCGCTTCCCGGATCGCCAAGTTCCTTGTCCCTGTATTCTTCCCGCCCATCGAAATCCCTGCAAAGTGGCTGGCCGCACAGGATTGGAGATAATCGCGCAGAAAAGCCCCGCCGTCGCGTTTTGCGCGGCATCCCCATCCATGCCGAAGGACGGTGAAAACGGCCGAAAAAGGGGCGTTTCCGGCCTAGTTTCCGGCGTGATTTTCGGCTTCCGGACTGTTTTCACAACTCCTTGCGGCGCAGGGAATAGAATTTTTTTATCAGCCGCAAGCAAGTCTCTTTAACAGCTCGACTCCTTCCGGACGCCTCCGCAAATACCTCCGCAGGGGGGAACCATTCGATATTTCTGGCCCATTTTGAGGCCATCCTGCCTCATTTTTGACCCGCCGACATCATTTTGCGTCTATGAGCGTTCTGGATAGGCTAAAAGGCGTGTCCTTCCCGCGAAATCTGACGGAATCTTCCGTCATTTCGCCGGGTCCGACGGAAAAGTGACGGAAAATTCATATTGGGAGGAAGGACGTCCGTCTCGTTTGCATAGTTGCTCATAATTTCGCCTCGAACTCGCCGCAAAACATCTGATCCGC
>CAYWZD010000388.1:0-4305 GCA_964462755.1 uncultured Victivallales bacterium
GAATGAAGGACGAACTCCGGAAATTCCGCGGGTTCGGGAAAGAGACGGTTTGCACTCAGACCGTCTGCCCCGAGTGCGGCGTTTCCGTGGAGACCTTTGTCAATGAGTTCTGGACCGCGCGTCAGAGGGATGCGCATTCCCTGCATGAAATTTCCTACCGGGCCTGTTTCAAGCCGCAGCTTCCGCGTTTCTTCATCGAGCGTCTGACGTCGCCCGGAGAAGTGGTCTACGATCCCTTCATGGGACGCGGCACCACGCTTCTGGAGGCGGCGCTTCTCGGGCGCGTCCCCTTCGGCTGCGACGCCAATCCGTTATGCTCCATGCTGGTTGAACCGCGTCTGGAGCCGCCCCCGTTTGAAGAAATCGAAAACCGTCTGAATCGGCTTGATCTTCATTTTGAAGAGACTTTGCCGGAGGAGCTTTTGACGTTTTATCATCCCGACACGCTCCGGGAGCTCTGCGCCCTGCGGAACTATTTTGCCTCCGGAAAACTCTCCCCCGCCGACCGATGGATCCGGATGGTCGCGCTGAACCGTCTGACCGGGCACTCCAAAGGATTCTTTTCGGTCTACACACTGCCGCCGAATCAAGCGGTGTCTGTCGAGTCCCAGCGGAAGATCAATCAGAAGCGGAGTCAGGTTCCCGAATACCGGGATGTGCGCGACCTGATTCTGAAAAAAACCCGCTCCCTGCTGACCGACTGTGCCGAATGCTCTCCGTTTTTTCTCGGGAAAGCCTGTCTTGAAACCGGTTCCTCGGCCTCGACCCCGAAGATCAGGGACAACTCCATTTCTCTTGCGGTGACCTCTCCGCCGTTTCTGGATGTGGTGGACTACGAGACGGACAACTGGCTGAGAAACTGGTTTGCCTCGATCGATTCCTCCCGTGTGAAGATCACGATGGAACGGACGCCGAAAGGGTGGTCCCGTGCCATGGAAGAGGTTTTCCGTGAACTTCACCGGGTCTTGAAGCCCGGCGGACATCTCGCCTTCGAGGTTGGGGAAGTCCATCGGGGAAAACTGCGGATGGAGGAGCTGGTCCTGCCTTGCGGCATCCGGAGCGGCTTCACCCCGGTTCTGGTTCTGATCAATGCGCAGGAGTTTACCAAGACCGCGAACTGCTGGGGAGTCGCCAACAACGAAAAAGGCACCAACACCAACCGGATCGTCCTTTTCCGCAAGGAATCGTAAAAGCGTTCCGTCGGCTCAGTGGGGTTCGTAGTAGTAGTCGTGCTCCGGGATGATCGCCGGAACCAGAATCAGCATCAGGCAGACAAGCAGCACGATGATTCCCGAAAAAAGGAAAAGAGACTGGTAGTTCGTGAACTGAATGCTTCCCCAGTTCCAGAAGGGCGCCAGAATCCCTCCGCCCAGCAGCAGGGAGGAGAAGAAACGCGACAATCCCATTCCGCCGTAGAGGAAACTTCCGCACAGCGCCATTGCCATGGCCTTGTTGCCCGGACGCGCCAGCGCCATCATTTCGCTGGATGTGACCACGCTGGAGGCAGCCGTCAGGAAGCCGTAGGCGGTCAGCAGGACGGTGATGAGCGGCACGGCGAACGGGAGCTTCGATCCGCAGGCGAAAAGCGAAAAGTTGACCAGCGCGAACAGCAGATGGAGCGCCAGCAGCATTTTCTTTGCGCCGAAACGCTGAAGCATCCTGCCCGCGGAGAGGTAGCCGATGAGGGTTCCCAGCATGGTCACCGAGGAGATGATGACCAGAACATTGTCTCCGACCGGCATGTGGGTTTTCAGATACATGAACCCCAGCGGCAATGTGGAATAAGCCGCCAGATACAGACAGAACAGATAGATCGAGAACCCGCAGAGCGGGGCATTCGTGACGGACGTGCGGAAGGACGTGCGGAAATCCTGGACTTCCGAAGCGGCCGGCCGGGTTTCGACCCGTCCGATGAAGAAATAGCGTCCCAGACAGAGCAGTCCCGTCAGTGCGATGATGGCCTGAAGTTCCCAGATGCCCGGTTTCCTGCCGAGGACCATACCGCTGAGGAAAATGAAGAGAAAAGCGGTGGTCATCCAGAGAAAGCGGTTGAGTCCGAGGAAACTTCCCCGTTCCTCCTTCCGCAGGAAACCGTCGATCAGCGGGAACCATGCGGAAACATACAGAGGAAGGGACAGACAGAAAGTCACGGCCGCGAACATGGCGACGTATTTTGCGGCGGGTCCGAACCAGGGGCTCGCCGCCAGCAGAAGGAACATCAGACAGCTGACCATGGCGCTGGTCCGGATCATGCGTTTGCATCCGAAACGGATGGCCAGATACGCGCAGGGAATCTGAAGCAGACAGCTTGCGATTCCCCGGAACGAGGTGGTCAGCATGGTGAAGGTGCTACCGAGCTCCAGCATGGAGACGAACAGAATGACGACGGCACTGTCGTTGATCATGGTGCTGGCAATGCCGCCGAAACATTCCGAAGCGATTGCGGAACGTTTGGAACGGGACCGCTGGAGTTCAGTCAGGTCCGTTGCCGTGTTTTCGTCCATATCAGGCTTTTTCTTTGGTCTTGTTCATGGCCGCGTCGAATTTGATCGAGGACGGCACGAAGTCGCACTTCCGGACGAACTTGCAGGCATCGGCCGCGCCGAATTCGCGTTCCATTCCGGAGTCTTCCCATTCCACGGAAAGCGGACCGTCATACTCGATGCGGTTGAGTTCGCGGATGATCTCCTCGAAATTGACCTGTCCGTGTCCGGGGCTGCGGAAATCCCAGCCGCGTCCGGGCTTGCCGAAATCAAGATGGGAGGAGAGGATTCCGGTGCGTCCGTCGAGAGTTCTCGCGGCGTCTTTCATGTGGACGTGGAAAATGCGGTCCGGGAATTCCTGGATGAAACGGACGGGGTCCATCATCTGCCAGAAAAGATGGCTTGGGTCGAAGTTGAACCCGAATTCCTCGCGGTAGTCGAAGGTTTCGAGGGTGCGTTTGGCCGTGATGATGTCGAACGCGATTTCCGTGGGATGGACTTCCAGCGCGAACTTGACGCCGTGGTCCTCGAAGACATCCAGAATCGGATTCCACATTTCCGCGACAAAGTCGAAGCCGTCGTCGATGGTCTGTTTCGGGACGGGCGGGAAGCTGTAGAGCATGTGCCAGATCGGGGAACCCGTGAAGCCGGTCACGATTTCCACGCCGATGTTTTCCGCGGCCTTGGCCGTGTATTTCATCTGTTCGACGGCCCATTTGCGCTTGGCGTCGGCTTTTCCGGCGAATTTTTTCGGGCAGAAGATGTCCGTGCGGAAATCGTCGTCCGGATCGCATACGAGCTGTCCGGCCAGATGGTTGCTGATGGCCCACACTTTCAGGTTTTTACATGCCAGCTTGTCCCGGACGGTCTTGCAGTAGCGTTTGTCCTTGGCGGCTTTCATGACGTCCAGATGATCCCCGGAACAGGCAATCTCGATTCCGTCGTAACCCCACGCGGAAACTTTTTTTATGAAGGTTTCCATGGGCATGTCAGCCCACTGGCCTGAAAAAAGAGTGACAGGTCTCATTGTGTTTTTTCTCCTGACGTTTGTTGAACGTTTATGAAAATAATCACTACTAATACAGCCGGATGTGAAAAAATCAATCGCTGTTTTCGGAAGATGAGGATTTTTTATGCGAGGGCATTTAGACGGAGGGTTTCGGAGAGACGTTCCACCGGGAGTCCGATGACATTGTTCAGGGAGCCTTCCAGACGGTCCAGCAGCATGTCTCCGTGCTCCTGAATCCCGTATGCGCCGGCCTTGTCCAGCACGTGAACCCGGTTCAGATAGGAGCGGATGACATCGTCCGTGAGTTTCTTGAAAGCGACTTTCGTCACATCCGCGAAACGGATCCGGATATGGACGTTTTTCACCAGCACGGCAACGCCGGTGACGACTTCGTGGGTCCGTCCGGAAAGAGTCCGGAGCATGAGGAAGGCGTCCTCTTCATCCCGGGGTTTCCCGAGGATTTCGCCGTCGAGTTCAATCACGGTGTCCGCGCCGATGACGACCGAATCCGGGAACGTTGCGGCGGCTCCTTGCGCTTTCAGAAGGGCGTTTTCGAGCGCGGTCTCCCGGTAGAACGCTCCGGGACGGATGATCTCCTCCACCTCCGGCACAAACACCTGAAATGAGACCCCCGCCTGCCGGAGAAGGTGCTGTCTGCGGGGGGACGCCGAGGCCAATATGGCCGGTAGTCTCTTCATGAAGAATTTCCTTATGATTACTGTTTCCGATGCGAGGTAGTATAGTTCCGGTTGACTGCCTTTTCAAGCGGGCGTGCAAAAGGAAATTACGAAGGTCATGCAATACTCTCAGTAT
>CAYWZD010000389.1:0-2256 GCA_964462755.1 uncultured Victivallales bacterium
GCACCACTTCACGTGCGGCGGTGAAGTTGTCCGTGTTGAGCGAAGGAAAGCCTTCGCAGGCGCCTTCGAACAGGTAAAGCAGATTGATTCCTTCCGCACGGCAGAAAAGGGCGGTCTGACGCCGGATTTCGGGGTCCACGCTCAAGGAGATGACATGGGAAATTCGTCCTCCGGCAATCTCGCCGAGGGAGAACTCCAGACTGTTGTCCGGATAGACGCGGATGTTGTAGCTGTAGCGGGTGCAGGTGGTCAGAATGCCGAACAGCATCATGTTCGTATAGGAAAGCGCGCCCTCCCGGCCGAACCGTCCGATGACGGCCAGCGAGTTGACGATTCCCGTGCGGGTGGACCATGCAATCAGGTTGCGGCGGTAGCCGAGATCGCTTGCAGCTTTCCTGATCCGTTCCCGGGTTTCCGGGCGCAGACGGTTGGCTTCCGGGTGGTCCCTCAACGTGAGGGAGACCGCCGCTTTGTCCACCTTCGCGACTCTTGCAATATCATTGATGGTAACAGCCATTCCAATCCTTACAGTCAACATCAAGTCAAACGTTTTCGCAGTGCATTTTTTACTATAGCCGCCCTCCTGGATTTGTCAATCGGAAAAAGTAGGAAAAAGATGTTTTTCCGTGTTTTTTTGAAAAAAATTTTCCCGATGGTTGCAAACCCCGTTTGCCGGATTATAGTAAAATCCACCAATCCAGTCCTTTCATCAACGCAGTGACGCCTTTTCGCAGAAGATTTTTTGTTTCGGAAATTGTGCAGATAACGCAGCAGCGGCATATTCCGCTTCGAAAAAAACAAATCAAGGAAGGGTTTTTGTCCAATGAAGATCGAAATTGGCACTGCCTACTATCCGGAAGCCTGGCCGGAGGAACGGGTCCGTCTTGACGCAAAACTGATGAGGGAAGGGGGAATCTCCCTCGTCCGCATCGGTGAATTCGCATGGTCGCATCTGGAACCGAGGGAAGGCGAATATACTTTCGACTGGCTCCATTCCGCCTTGAAAATTCTGGGCAAAGCCGGGATCAAAGTCATTCTTGCCACGCCCACATCGACCGCTCCCGCGTGGCTGGTGAAAAAGCATCCGGAAATCCTGATCCGTCATCCGGACGGCACCACCGCGTATTTCGGCGTGCGCGACCATACCTGCTACACGTCCTCCGTCTACCGGAAATACGCGGCGAAACTGATCTCGCGTCTGGCGAAGGAATTCGGATCGTATGATAATATTGCCGCGTGGCAGTTGGACAACGAGATCGGACACACCATTTTCGGCAGCTGTCACTGCGACGAATGCCAGAAGGAATTCCGCAATTTTCTGCGCCGGAAATACGGAACTCTGGAAAAGCTCAACCGCGCGTGGTGGACGGTCTTCTGGAGTGAGGAATATTCCGACTGGGATGAAGTCGAACTCGGCGGCATGGAACTCAAAATGGATTCCGCGCGTGTGCTGGATTCCTTCCGTTTCCGGAGCGAGGCAAACCGCGGATTCATTGCCAATCAGATTCAGGCGATCCGCAAATTCGCGCCGGACGCCAGAATCTGCACCAACAACTATGCGGGGCTGTTCGACCGTTATAAAGCCGCGGAGATGCTGGATTTCATGGGCGAGGACTTCTATCCGTCCGCCGATTATCCGATGGGCTACAACGCCATGGTTCTGGACCGCTATCGCGGCCTCAAGGAAGGCGTGCCCGCCTGGATTCTCGAGTCGGCCACTTCACCCGGGGCGCCGATGCGGAACCTTTTCCGCTTCTTCCTCTGGAGTTTCATCGCCCGCGGATACGACCACATCGTCTACTTCCATTGGCGCAGCCATCTGGGCGGCTACGAAAAGAGTCACGGAACCTTTCTGGGTGCGACCGGCAAGCCGCGCGCCCGCTACCGTCTGCTTCAGGAGTCAACCCGCGAGCTCGACGCCGTGTTCAAAAAATATCCCTCGCTTCCTCTGCCGAAGTCGGAAGCCGCCGTCTTTCTCGATTATGAAACGCTCTGGGGCTGGTGCGCCGGATTCTGGTCCCATTGGACGGAATACGAAAAAACGGTGGAATTTTCCCATCGTCAGCTCCTTTCCTGCGGAGTGAATGCCGACCTCATTTCCCCGGACCGCGACTTCAATCAATACAAACTGCTGGTGATCCCGCTTCAGACTCACTTCTCAAAGGAATTGGCACAGCGTCTCCGGGATTACATCGCCCGCGGCGGCGTGGTTCTCCTCGGCGGCAGTTCGGGCATTTATGACGGCAATTCCAAATT
>CAYWZD010000389.1:2356-4295 GCA_964462755.1 uncultured Victivallales bacterium
TCGTATGAAAATACGATTCTCAAGGGACAGCCCTTCTTCACGGAGAACAAATACGGAAAAGGGCGGGCCTTATACTACGGAGCCAATCTTGTGGACGAGACATCCCTTCTCGCCATGACCCGCTACGCTGTGGAGAGAGCCGGAATTTCCTGCCGCGACTGGCCGGAGAATGTGGAGGCCGTGACCCGCGGACCGCTGACTTTCTATTTGAATCACGGCGATGTTCCGGTTTCGTTCAAGCCGGACCGCAAAGGGACTGTTGTTGCCGGCGGCCGGCTTGTCCGCGGTCGTCTGGAGCTTCAGCCGAGAGATTTCTGCGTAATTGAACACGAATAAGCAAAGAGAGAGCTCAAAATGTCCATTCGAAATATCAAGGCGGAAGAGCTTGCCGCATATCAGGTTGTTTTCAGAGAAAACGCCGGACCTGTGGAGAAATTCGCGGCGGAGGAATTCACCCGTTATCTTGCGAAGGCGACGGGGATCATGCTGTCTGCCGCCGGAAAGAAAGATTCCGGGAAGTCGTTCATTTTCGAGATCGAGCGGGCCCCGGAACTCCGTTATGACGGATTCCGGATTTCCTTCGAGGGCGAAACGGTCCGCATCGGAGCCTTGGTTCCGCGCGGATTCCTCAATGCCGTTTATACGCTTCTCGAAGAAAACGGATTCCGCTGGTGCTGGCTGAAGACGGAGAATGAAATTGTTCCGGAACTGAAAACGGTTGCGGTGCGCGAGGAAGTTGTCAACCCGGACATCGAGTTCCGGGGCGTCTGCATCTTCTCTGTGGACCGCGACGAATTGCCCGTTCTGCGGGAGATTTTCGACTGGCTCGGAAAGAACCGCTACAACTTTTTCATGTCTTCAGTCCATCGCACGGAAAAACGTCCGAACGGCTGGCGCGTGGAATGGTTCGACGTCGGCCCGGAGCTGTATCCTGAACTCGAAAAACGCGGAATCGTTCTGGACCTCAGCGAGCATTCGGGACGTTATTTCTTCCCGGTTTCCAACTTCGAAAAACACCCGGAGTGGTTTGCCATGAACGCGGAGGGCGTCCGGCATTGCAAAGGGCAGCTCTGTTACAGCAATGACGAGGCGGTGTCGCTCCTGGCCGAAAATTACGCCCGGTATGCGAAGGAACATCCGGAAGTGCAAATCATGGGAGCCTGGCCGGAAGACGGCTACGGTTTCTGTCAATGCGAAAAATGCCGCACGACGCCGGGCGTGGTGCTGAAGGCGGTCAACCGGGTGGCGGAGGCGATCGAAAAAGTCCGTCCCGACCTCTGGGTGGAATACCTTTCCTATACGAAGGAGACCAGCGACGTCCCGCCGGAGATTCTGCCCCGGAAAAACATGGTTACGCTGGTGGCCAATCCGCGTGTGGCGGAGGAATGGAAACGGAAGTCCGACCATGTCGGCGCACTTGGAGTCTACCGTCTTCATTACCGGATTACCGACAACACCGCCGCGCGCGGCAATCTGCCTCTGCACATTTCCGATACTCTTGCGGACTGCCGGGAAGCTGTCCGGCTGGGATTGCGCGGTATCGTTCCGTTCTTCATCGGGACGGACACATGGTGGCGTTCCACGTTCAATCTTTACTTTCTTTCGCAGTTCTGCTGGAACACGAATCTGGAGCCGAAGGCGCTTCTCCGCGATCTCTGCCATGCGTATTTTCCGTCCGCCGACAACGAGATGTTCGAGCTTTTCTCCGCATTGGAAAAAATCCCCATTGCGGATCAGAGCGCTCCGCTTCCCTGGCCGCTCTGGCAGAACTGGAGCGTGTTCAAAACAGAATATTCCGGGGAGCAATGGGAGAAAACACGCGGCGAGTTCGTTTCTATCCGCGCCTTGCTGGAACAGGCGCGCGGCAAGGGGAAGAAGATTCCGGAACGTCATTTCATTTCCATCGCCAAATTCATCGATTTTCAGGAGACGATGTTCA
>CAYWZD010000390.1:0-4288 GCA_964462755.1 uncultured Victivallales bacterium
AAACGGCGATCCCCATGATGAAGACCAGCACGAACACGTCGAGCAGAATGCCCAGCTCCACGATCAGCCCGTATTGAAGCATCATTCCGGCTCCGAAAATTCCGATTCCGTTTTCGAAGACCAGAAAACCGATGACCTGCGTGATGGCTTTGCGGCGTCCGACGATCATCAGGATTCCCGCCCCCATTGTCGTAAACGCGACCGGCGACACCAGCGGGGAAACAGAGAAGTTCGTGACCGGGAGGTTGGAACCGAAAATGAAAGCGCAGACCATCCCGCACAGCAGAATCAGCAGGGAAATGGAATAGCCGACCAGCGGTTCCAGCTCCCGCTTGACGTTGGCCGAACGCATGGTGTGCCTCAGCAGATACGGAAGAAGGAAGCACTTGACCGCGATGTTCACCCCCGAAACCACCAGAAGTTCCGCGTGGGGAAGCGATTCATCCCACTGCCAGAGGACCAGCGGCAGGATTCCCAGCAGGAACCCCTGAATCGCCACGATCCGGATGCAGTGCAGAAGGCGGCTCGCCGACACCAGAATCAGGTCTGTGGCGAGAATCGCGGCCAGTATGATTTCCGGAAAACCTGTCATTGGGCACCTCCGTCGAAAACCAGCATCAGGATGATTCCGGCAAGAGCGATGCAGAAGGCTCCGATCAGCATCTGCGGAATTTTCAGGAACCGGAACCGGGCCATGATCGACTCCAGCACTCCGATCCCGACCGCCGTCAGCATCATGCCGCTGAAATAGGCAAGCACATTGGAAAGGATGTCGCCGCTGCTCACGGGAAGAACCAGCATCACGAAGAAGGAGGCGAGCATCCACAGTTTCAGGGAAGAGGAATACAGGATGATTCCGAGGTCGGGTCCGCCGTAGTCCAGAATCATGGCCTCATGGATCATCGTCAGCTCCAGATGCGTCTCCGGATCATCGAAAGGAACCCGGCAGGATTCCGTCAGCATCACGAGGAAAAACGCTCCGGCCACAAAAATCATCGAGGTTCCGCTGACGATCCACGCGCCCACATCAAAGCCGTTGAGGACTCCCGTCAGGTGAAGGCGTCCGGTCAGCAGCACCAGAAACGCGAGGATGCAGAAGATTACGGCTTCGGCAAACGCGGAAAACTGCATTTCGCGGCTGGAGCCCATTCCTTCGAAACTGGAACCGGTGTCCAGCGCCCCCAGAACCAGCATCACCCGGGCCAGCCCGAGGAGGTAGAAGAACAGGATGAAATCCCCGCAGAAAGCCAGCGGCGATTCCGTCATTCCGAACGGAAGCAGCAAGGCCGCCGTCAGGAGCGCGCCCAGGACGGCCATGGGAGCCAGACGCAGAACATCGGTCGCTGTCCGGCTGTAGACGCTCCCTTTCCGGAGCAGTTTGAAGATATCGTAGTAAACCTGAAGGTAGCGCGGGCCGTGCCGTCCGGCGAAAAAGGCCTTCGTCCGGTTGATGACACCGGGAAACAGCGGGCACAGGACCAGCGAAAGCGCAAAACAGACGATCCAGACGGATTGGGACTGACTCATGACCGGTCTCCTCCGGCTTGCGCCGTTTGAACTTCAAGATAGCCGTTGTCCTCCGAGGCTCCGGGAACCGAGGTCTCCGGATGGAAGGCGAATCCCCAGACCAGCATCAGAATCAGGGCGACGATCATCACCAGAATGTAGAGATGAAGATATCCGGACTGCAATATGCGGACTTTATCGGAGATTTTTCCGGTCAGACGGAAGAGGGGTGCCCACAGGAAACGTCCGGCGCCGTCGGGGGTCTCCACTTCCAGAGAGGCCTCCTCCGGAAAGAGTTTTTCCGGCTTGCGGACCCGTTTCACGGAATGGAGCAGGAAGGAAAAGAAATCGACCGTCGGCTGGACAAAGGCGCTGCCGGTATATTCCATCCGGGCGTCCGGCGCGGCATATCCACAGTCCCATGTGCCCTCGGTCCGCTCCTCGCGTCCGCGGGAAAGGAAAGCCCGGAACAGGGCGGCCAGCCCGAACAGCACCAGTGCCGCGCAGGAAAGAATCCCGAGTTTGTTCAGGTAGCCGGAGATCGTGATAAGCTGGCTGTTGATGTCTTCCGGGGGAAGGTCCGTGAAATACCGGATCAGCGGAGAAGCATTCTGGCAGACGGTCGGCGACCACAGGGCGATCGCCAGACAGAGGATTGCGAAAAATCCGATCGGAATAACCATTCCGGGCTTTTCACTTTTCGCATCCGCGGCCTCGGGACTCCGGGGTTCGCCGAGGAAAACCGCCGAAACGGCTTTCACAAAGACGCCCGCCGCGATTCCGCCGGTCAGCGCCAGCACCAGAATACAGAACAGCGAAGCGGCGAATACCGGTCCCGTGGCGGTGACGATTCCCGTGAAGGCCGCCAGATAAATCAGGAATTCGCCCAGAAATCCGTTGAACGGCGGAAGTGCGCTGATGGAGAGGGAAAACAAGGTGAACAGGGTGCCCGTCCAAGGCATCCGCTTCAGGAGCCCCCCGAGCTGATCCATACGGAGGGTGTCGGCGGCTTTGTAGACCGATCCGGCACAAAGGAAAAGACCGCCTTTCAGCGTGGCATGGTTGAACAGATGCAGGATCGCACCGGAAAAACCGAGGGAGGCGATAATCACGTCATCGTCGGCCCCGCCCAGGAATCCGAGCCCGAGCCCCAGTGCGATCACGCCCATGTTCTCGATGCTCGAATAGGCGAGAAGGCGCTTGAGGTTGTCCTGTCCGGCCGCAAAGAGAATGCCGCCGAGGGCCCCGATCGCGCCGAGCGTCAGAAAACTCCAGCCGTATACTTCCAGCGGACCGGAGGGCTGGATCACCAGACGCATCAGTCCGTAGAACCCCAGATTCAGCATCGAGCCGGACATCAGGGCCGACACCGGGGCGGGCGCCGCCGGATGGGCTTCCGGAAGCCATACATGGAGGGGGAAAAGACCAATCTTCAGGCCGAATCCGGCCAGTCCGACGAAAAATACCGCCAACCCCATGATTCCGGCAAGGGGCTCTCCGTCCAGCAGAACGATCAGCAGGATCAGGAACGCCGCGCCCGCATGACAGGCATACAGATAAGTCCGCGCGGCGCGCATCGTCTCCGCCGATTTGTATTCAAACGCCACCAGTGCAAAGCTCATCAGGCCCATCATTTCCCAGGCGACCAGGAAAAACAGCGGATTCGGAGTCAGTGTCACCAGCGTCATGGAGGCCAGCGTCATATTGAAGAAGAACCAGTAGACGCCGCCCTTGCCGTTGGTGTCATGCCCTTTCAAATAACTGGGAGAGAACAGCGCCGCCGGGATGGCGACCATCACGACCGGCAGAAGAAAGATCGCCGAGAGAAGGTCGAACGAGAACGGGAGCATCTTCGAGGAAACCGGAACAGCCGGTCCGAAAAAGATTCCGGCAATCGGAATCAGAAGGCAGATACAGCCGGACAGAACGCCCAGACATCCCGCGAGTCCGGCAAGAAAGTTCTCCCGCCTTGTCCATAAGGCAAGAAGCCCTCCGCACATGAAAAGGATGTTCGCCGCATACAGCAGTTTCACAATGACATCACTCCCTTATTTCTTTCCCGAAATCGAAAAGGCCTGTAATATACTCCGCGATCGGATAAAAATCAATACGAAAATGCGCCCTGTCCGCAACGAAGCAGCGTTCCAAGCGCAAGGAAACCGTCCGGAAAGTCCGGAACAACGGAAAAAAGCGCATTCCCGTTGGAGAGAATGCGCTTTCGGATCTACCGGAGAAAAACCGGATTACTTCATGATCTCGCCGATGTTCCGGAAGAATTCCATACGCTTGGCGGCGTCTTTTTCCGCCTGTGCGAAAAGTTCTTCCGCCTCGGCGGGATTGGTCTTCATCAGGGAGGTGTAACGACCTTCGCTGCGGATGAATTCCTGGAAGTTTCCGGTCGCTTCCTTGGCGTCCCAGGAGAACGGCTTCTCCGCGGTCGGATTGTAGCGGTAGAGCGGCCAGTAACCGGCTTCGACAGCGCGTTTCTGCTCGGTCTGGGTCTTGCTCATATCGATTCCGTGCGCGATACAGGGGGAGTAGGCGAAGATAATGGAAGGTCCTTTATACGCCTCGGCCTCCTGGAAGGCCTTCAGCACCTGGTTGCGGTCGGCGCCGAGAGCCACGGACGCCACATACACGTAGCCGTAGCTCATGCACATGAAGCCCATGTTCTTCTTGTAGGTCTTCTTGCCGCCCATGGCGAACTTGGCGACCGCGGCCGTCGGGGTGGCCTTGGAGGCCTGACCGCCGGTGTTGGAGTAGACTTCGGTGTCGAGGACGA
>CAYWZD010000391.1:0-4284 GCA_964462755.1 uncultured Victivallales bacterium
CGTCTATTACCATCCCGAAGAAAAAAGTTTCAACCATGCCATGTTCCAGCGTGCATGCGAAACCCTGAAACGGGAGTCCGCCGAACTCAAAACTTCTGACCTCAAGGCGATGAAATTCGATCCCATGCCGGGCAGGAGCGCCTACAAAACCGTCAAGGACCCAGACTGTTTCAAACAGCAGATCGAGGAACTGTATGCGACGGAAAAGGATTCCTTTGCCGATTTCATTGAAGAGGAAATCCGGAAACTGGAATGGTGCGATCTGATGATCTGGCAGTTCCCGATGTGGTGGTTCGGCCTGCCCTCCGTCCTGAAAGGCTGGACGGAACGTGTTTACGCGCTCGGACGCGTCTACAACGGAGCCCATCTTTATGAAAACGGATTGTTCAAGGGAAAACGCGCCATGCTCTCCTTCACGACCGGCGCCCCCGCCGACGCCTACAAGGAAGGCGGTCTGAACGGCGATATTCACAAGATCATTTTGCCGATCCGGCGTGGACTCGAATTTCTAGGCTTTTCGGTGCAGGAACCGAACATCGTTTTCGCTCCCGCCCACATTTCGGAAGAAGCCCGGAAAAAAGCGCTGGATGATTATTCGGAAAGAATCGCTGAACTGTTGAAAATCGTTCCGGCGGTCAGCGAACAGAATCTTCCCTGCAAGGAATAAGCGCACCGGAACGGCGGCACCCCCTCAATGAAAGGGATGCCAGACGGATTCTGACAGGAAAAATGAACCAACGTACTCCCCCTGTCAGAAAATATCCGCTCCATGACAAGACGTCATTATATCGGGGGGAAACATGAGAAAGATCATTCCATGTGTTGGTTTGGCATTGCTTGTGCTGACTTTTCTTTTCTTTGTCATACACCATGAAAAAGAAAAAAAACTGTCGTCTCGGGAATTGACAGACCGGGAGTCAAGATTAAAAATGTTCTATCGGCAAATCAAATCCTTCGAGACGGTTCCGAATTCTCTTTACGAACTGCTCCAGTATCCAAACTTCTCCGTAGTGGATTTCATCTATTATTACGAACGTCCCAGAAATATCATGGAGAACCCCTTTCCAAAGAATCCAACGAAAAAGGAATTCTACCATTTGAGCCAGTATAAGCTGATACGCCACAAAAACGGCAAATGGAACATTATCGAACTGGTAAATGGGGCTCATATCAAAAAACGTTTCCTGATTACGAACGAAGGGATGATACGTGAAGTTGATCCGGCCCGGCAATTTTAGAATCCGGATCAGCATGCTCCATCAGGGACGTGGTGTGTTTCAAGGGTTGCCATCCCCCACCGCAAGCGGGATGGCATCTCAAATGCGTTGACACCAATCTTGAATGCAAGAGACTTCCATGACGGGATAACTGTAGAGGAAGCCCGTTCACGAAGTCGGAGAGGTATGTTCCTTCTTCCCGCAGACAACATTTCTTATCGCCTTCAGGTAAAGGCCATCCGGGTCGTCTTTGCAGGGGACAAGCCATCCGCCTTCTCCAATCTCATTCCATGCGTAGATTGCCGCCAGACGGTCTTTGGTGATTTGTCCGGGATGGGTATCCATCCAGTTCACCAGAATCCGCAAATATTCTTCAAACTCTTCAGGCGTCGCCTTTTGAAAATGAGAAGAATAGATGTCCTTCTCCTTGTGATGTTCTTCCTCATCGGTTTTTTCCCAGGGACGCTTGTCCCATCCCTGCGTGATCAGCGGGATATACGGCAGGTTCAGGGGACTGTAATAACTGTACCAGTTGGAAATGTTCCAGTCGGCAAGGGACCTGAAGGGGAAATCGATTTTATGGCTCATGCCGGGACGCACAACCGCATATTCGGACCGTGCCTGAAAACTGTCGTCGACCGTTTTTTCATGAGCGCCGCAGCCGACGACATACACGCCGGGGTGTCCGGCTTCCTTGGCGGCTTTCTGAAGATATAGCAGCCCTTCCCGATCCCCGTTTTCAGGCCAGAAAATGGAAATTACGGGTTTCCCGTCCACTTTCAGATACCGGGGATGGCTGAAATAATTTGCGATCCAGAAATCGGCGGCCTGCTTCCATGCTTCCGTCCCGATGATTTCGAATCCCTGATGATTGGCGACCAGAAGGCAATATTCCATTCGTGAATTGTTCTTTGCGCCCATGAACCGGTACATCGGCGCATGTTTTGAATCTTTTTCAATGTCCGGAATATTGACAGGTCCCTGATTATCATGCCAGTACCAGCAGAATGAAAAATAGGCGATTCCGCTGTCGGCGGCAAGGTCGATCTGCCGCTCCATCAGTTCCATGGTGTCGTCACGCCAGCCCCAGAGGGGAGTCCGGCCGGAAAACTCGGTCGCCAGCCTTTGGGTGAAATGAGTCGGCATATTCCGGGCCCATGCGTGTTCCGGCGTTCCATCGTCAAAAGGACACTTGCCGGACCATCCGGCAAAATAGTAGGCGCCCAATTTTATCTTGGGAATGCCGTCGGACTTCGATGCGTCAACACTCATCATTCCGCCTCCTGTCGAGTGAAACTCCGCGACTCAGATCACGCACAGCGGATCGGGCATCGGCTCGACCTGCGGCAGAAGCGTGAATTTCCCTGTCTTCGGATCATAACGGAAAAATGTGACGTTGTTCGTGCCTTCATTACAGGAGGCAAGCGCCTTGCCGCATGGCAGGAAGTTGATGTCGCGCGGGCCGACTCCATTGACGGGAACAAAGGAATGAAGTGTCAGAGAACCGTCCGGGGCGACTTCATAACAGGCAAACGAGTCATGCCCCCGATTGCTCACGCAGAGATGTCTGCCGTTCGGAGACAGCCGGATCGCCGCCACCGTGCTGGCTCCGGTGAATTTCTCCGGCAGAGTGGAAAGCGTGGAAATATGCTTCAGGTGCCCTTCCGTATAATGCAGAGTGGAGACGGTATTGTCCACCTCGTTTGCAAGCCATGCGACCTGACCGTCCGGGGAGAACAGAAGATGACGGGGCCCCGCGCCGGGGTTCGCGGAACGGTAACGGAAGGAAGGTTCCGCGGCAATGCCTTCTCCGGGCGTGAACGGATACAGCAGGACTTCGTCGATGCCGAGATCCACGATGCAGAGGAACTTGCCGTCCGGGGTGAATACCATGCAGTGCGCGTGGGTATGTTCCTGACGTTTCTTGTTCGGACCGAGTGTGCCCGGGTAGGAAATAAGGCGTTCCTGTTTGCCGAAAACACCATTCTCCAGACGGAATTCATTGAAGTCGCCGGTCAGATAGTTGGCGCAATAGAGGAACTGTCCGAGCGGGTCCGTCGTAATGTGACAGCTTGCTTGTCCGTGGGTCTCGACCCGGTTCACCGGAACAAGCGATCCGTCCTTCGAACGGCGAAAGGCGATCACCTGATTGCATTCGCCTTCCCTGAAGATCGCGTATAGAATGGAACGGTTCGGGGAATAGGCCAGATAAGACACGCCTTTGAGGGGTTCGAAGTAGACCCGTTTCGATTCTGCGTCAAAACCGTAGATGCCGCCGTCGCCTTCCTGGGAACGCGCCGCCGTATAGAAGGAAATTTTCATGGCCGGGGTAGACCTTTCGTTTATCGGTTGTATTTCGCCATTCCGTCCAGCATTTCTTCCACAGCGGTTTTCAGGCCGGTGAAAACGGAACGGGAAACGATGCTGTGTCCGATATTCAACTCATGAAGATGGGGAATTTCGAGAATCAGCTTCAGGTTCACATAATCGATGCCGTGTCCGGCATTGACTCCCATCCCGAGGGAGTGGGCGATTTTCGCGCCTTCGATCAGACGGTCCAGCTCGCGGAGCTGGGCTTCGCCGGAAGCATTCGCAAACGCGCCGGTATGGAGTTCCACGAACGGGGAACCGGCCTTCGCGGCGGCCTCGAGCTGTTCCTTCACGGGATCGATGAAAATGCTTACGCAGATGCCAGCTTTGGTCAGACGCGCAACCGCGTCTTTCAGGGAATCGCAGGCGCCGATGACGTCCAGCCCGCCCTCCGTGGTCAGTTCACGGCGTTTTTCCGGAACCAGACAGCAGTTGGCGGGTTTCAGGCGCGAAGCAATCGCGATCATCTCTTCCGTCGCGGCCATTTCCATATTCAGACGCTTGACTTCTCCGGCCAGCGCTTCCATATCCCGGTCCTGAATGTGCCTGCGGTCTTCGCGCAGATGGGCGGTAATGCCGTCCGCTCCCGCTTCCAGACAGACGCGAGCGGCCTCCAGAGGACTGGGGGACACGCCCAGACGGGCCTGCCGCAAAGTAGCCACATGATCGATGTTGACGCCAAGTTTCAATTTCCGCA
>CAYWZD010000392.1:0-4267 GCA_964462755.1 uncultured Victivallales bacterium
GCGCGAAGTCTCTTTCCACGGGGAAAACGCATATTATCGGGGTTCTTCTTCAGGGATATACTTATTACATCTGGACCAATCTGATCGAGGAAATCCGGGGGAGGCTTGCCGATACGGAATACTCCATGACGCTTTGTCTCGGTCAGACTTCCAGGGACTTCGACAAGCTCATCGCCGCCAAGGTGGAGGCGGTTCTGGTTCTTTCTCCCCATGTGGCCCTTTATGAAGACATCCGGCGTCTGATTCGTCATGGAATCCCCGTGTTCGGGATCATCGGATTCGAACATTTTTTCCCATCCGCCCATTCCAATCATTATGAGGCCGCTTACCGGGGCACCCGGATGCTGATCGAAAACGGACATCGCCGGATCGGATATTTCGGACTCCACATGAGGGGAAACCCGGGACGGCATTCGCCGAGCACCTGCGTCTACGATGCCATGAAAGGATACCGGGACGCCATGGCGGAAGCCGGTCTGGAAGTCCGGGAAAAACGCGATATGATCCCGTTTACCGGCTGCTTGCAGAATGCCGACGTAATGGAACGGAATGCCGAGGCAAAACGCATCATGGAGGAGCGGCTCCGGGATCGGACCCATACCGCTTACTTCATATATCCTGTGGCAGCACAGATGTTTTTCTACATTCTTTGCCGGAAAATGAAGGCCCGCATCCCGGAAGATGTTTCCCTGGTCGGTCTCGAAGGCGACTATTTTGCTTCCGCGCTGAACCCGCCTCCGACGCATTTCCTTCATAATTATAAGGAATTCGCCGACCTTGCAATTGACTTCATCCGTTCCGGAAAGAACTTCGCCAACCGCCAATATGCCGTAAACTACGTTTTCATTCCGGGCGAGAGCATCCGCAAAATCGAATATGCCGAACAGGGAGAAAAATCATGAAAAGATCGTTCGTGTTCACGTTGATCGAGCTCTTGGTTGTGATTGCAATTATCGCAATTCTGGCCGGAATGCTGCTTCCCGCCTTGAATCAGGCAAAACTCAAGGCGCAGGCCATTTCCTGTGTGAACAATCAGAAGCAGGTTATTTTGAACGTGCTGATGTATTCAAACGACAACAAAAGCATGTATCCGATCCGCACTTACAACAGCAGCATTGCCGAACTTAAGGGAGATCCCGGATGGCTGTACACCATAATGGCACAATCCGGCATTCCAAACGCGGACAAGTTCTTCATTTGTCCCTCCATTCCGATTCCGGCTTCCACCCCGGCCGCAGGAAAGACCGCATGCAAAAATACCTATGGCGTTTTAGTGAATGGATCGGGCTCCCCCGCATTCGGCGCCACCTACTATTTCTACCTTGAAAGCGGCAATTTTCAATTCATCAACTTCAAGGTAATGAAAAAGCCGGGAATCAATTTGCTGGCTGGCGATTCCCTGGTTGTAAACAATGCCACATGGGGAACCAATCAATACCATCAGATATATCCCCCCAATACGACATATGGTTCTGCCAGTGCCCATGCCCGGCACTCCAACCGGATCAACATGATCGTGGCGGACGGACATGTCGAGGCCTGCTCGCCGGGAGAATACAAGCGTCTTCTCGAAAAAGGAGAGACCAATTATGTGAACAGTTCGCTGAGATACTACGATTTTCAGAAAGCTCTTTTGACCGCGCAATAATCATACGGAAAGGTTCTTGAATGAAAACAACGCAAGCATGGATTCTCGCTGGAGCACTCCTTCTGCCGTTCGGAGTCGCTGCCGACATGACGCTGGTACGTGACGGAACACCCGAAGCCGCCATCGTTCTGGAGGAAAAACCCACCGCCTCCGCGCAGATGGGGGCATTCGAACTCCAGCATCATGTCCGGCTCATTACCGGAGCCTCCCTGCCTATTGTGCGGGGAGAAGCGCCGAAGGGCACTCCCGTCACAATCCGGATCGGCGGAGAAAATCAGGGACTGACCGGAGAAACCAACCGGATTCAATTCTCCAAAAACAAAATCCTGCTGACCGGCAATGACAGCGCCGATTATAAGACGGTCAATTATAAAAATCCTGCAACGTTTCCGGCGATCAACTTTTCTTTCAAAGGGTCCCTGTACGCCGTCTATGATTTTCTGGAACATTACTGCGGCGTGCATTTTTACTACATGGACGAAACCGGAACCACGTTCAAGCCGCGGAAGACCTTGACCGTTGAGGAAAAGAACCGCACATTCACGCCGCCGCTTGATGCGTTCCGCCTTGTCTATGATGACGACAGCCGGATTTCCAAGTTTCAATTTACCCCCCGCGACCGCGCTCTCTGGCATCTGCGGTGGCGTCTGAACAATACTTACGGACAGAATAACCACAACCAGTACAGCATCTATTTTGCCCACTGGGACAAGGCGAAAAATCCGAATCTGGCGAAGGCCTTCCGGGGGAAAAACGAGGCCCTGTTCGCGAAAGGTTTCAAAGGAAAATTCCATGGGGCCGATCCCATCCTCCGGAACAATTATCCGAACGATGCCGACCTTCCGCCGCAGCTCTGCTACTCCAATCCCGACACGGTGAAATATTACGCCAATGAAGTCCTTGCCTATTTCAATGGCGGAAATGTCCCCGGCGGCTGGCTGAACTTCAGCGGGGCTTCATCTCCCGATAAAACGCTTCTGCCGCGCATGGAGGGCAAACTCTGGTTCTACCCGATTCAGGGCGGCGATACCGGGGGATACTGTCTTTGCGCGGAATGCAAGAAGCGTTTCCCCGGCGACAACAAGGACAATGTTTCCAACAACAAATTCCAGTTCATTGCGGATGTCGCGCGGGAAACGGCGAAAACCAATCCCGCCGCCGGAGTTTCCTCGCTGGCCTATATTCAGACGCTGGCCTACCCGGATCGAGTCGTCCTTCCGGACAATGTGTCTGTCCAGTTGTGTCTGCCGATTTATTCCTGGTGGCATCCGACAGCGCACGAAAAACAATTTTCCGTCTATCGGGAATGGATGGAAAAAGAAGGCGGGAAACGTCCCATTACGCTCTGGACATACCTCTTCAGCACCTACTGGGATGCGCGCATCCATTTTGGAAAATACAAACCGTTTCCGGGTCTGTATCCCTGGAAAACCGGTGAAATCTTCAAAACGTTCACCCGCGACGGTGTCCGTGGCTGGTTTACGGAAGTCGAACTCCAATACAACCATCTGGAAGCCTATGTCGCCGCAAAAATCTGTTATGATCCGTCGCTGGACCCGAACAAAATTCTGGACGATTATTTTGCGGAATACTACGGGGACGCCGGTCCCGTCATGAAAGAGTTCTATAAAGAAATCGAGAATGCCTACTGGAGCACGGAAAACTGTCCTTCGGCATGGCTCCAGAACAAAAAAGAGGTCGTCGGTTCCAAAGGGCCGCGGCATCCTTACTGGACCACCGGGCTGATCGGTCCGGACTACAACTGGAAAACGGGATCTCCCGAACGCATGAAAAAGCTCAATGAACTCATAGAGAAAGCAAAAGCACTGGTTAAAACGCCGAATGAGAAAATCCGTTTACAGCGCATCATCGACGGCATCTGGAAGAATACGCTCGAAGGCCGACGGGAATATGAACTTCTGAAAATCAGGAAGTCACAGCCGCCTCGTTCCCTGAGTTTCAACCGGGAAAAGAACGCCGGAGGCGATCCGGAGAAGATCGACTGGAACAAGGCGCCCGTGACCGCTGAATGGGGCGGCCTCTCCGGCGAAAAAATCCAGAACGCCTGTTCCATGCGTGCCGCGGCGGATTCGGAATATCTGTATCTGAATTTCCATGACTCGAAAACGTATGAGGGAAGACCTCTCTCCATCTGGCAGAACGATCTGGAAATCTTTTTCACCGACGGCGGAAAGTATCCGGTTCTCCAGCTCGCTTTCAGTCCCAAGGGAGAAAAGGTATTTTACCGTTATCAGATGATCAACGATTCGCAGAAAATGGATGCGTTCGATCCGGGTGTGAAAGCAATCTCCCGCACCAATGAAAAAGGATGGTCTCTTCTGCTTTCCATTTCCTTGAAAAACCTGCCCCTCCGCGATTCAGTCCTCCGGGCGAACTTCATGCGGACTACGCCGGACGACTATCTCTGCTGGTCGCCGATCTATACCGGAAGTTACCTTGGTGGAATCGACATGGCGGGATCGCTCGAAATCTTTCCGCTGACGGTCCAGGAAACGGCGTTTACATGTCACAAGAAAGGAGAGAACTCCGCTCTTGTGAACGACCCGGCGGCCTCCGACGGCAAGGCGGCGGAAATGAACGGAAACGCCGGCTGGAGCG
>CAYWZD010000393.1:0-4262 GCA_964462755.1 uncultured Victivallales bacterium
GGTCGGAGAGAGCCGCCGCGCTTCGAATTTCTATTTTTCCGTGAATGCGAAAGGGGTTTCCATCGGACTGGAAAAATGCAAAGGCATTTCGATCCGCACACGGGAAAATCAGGACGGCTACGAGGTGTTTTTTGCCATTCCCCAATCGTGTTTCGGGACAAGGATTGCAGAGGGACAGCTTTGGAAACTCAACGCGGGAAGATTCCATCGGACCGCTTTTCACGGGGCTTCCGCGCTTTGTCCGTTTGAAAAACATTTCGGGGAGCAAAGTTCTTTCGGCAGGTTTATTTTTGCGCGAAACGGAAAAATGCCGGAGTCGGTACTTCTCGATGTCGGAGAAATGAGCGCATACGCCAACGCCTACGGAGGAAATCTGCTGCGCTTTGAATTCCCGGAAAAAGTTCCAGAAAATCTTGTTCTGGAGTTGAAGAATGGTTCGGCACTTAAGCCGGTGAACCCATCCGGGAGGGGAAGCATCGTCTTCTTCTATACGGTTGCCGGGATTTCCGGCGAACACCTCGCATATCGGCTTTTATCCGGTGAAAGGGAGGTCGCGAAGGGAGATTTCACCTTGGATATTCTGGCTCCTGCGGATCGGGTGTTTCAGACTCCGGAGCCGGTATTCGGTCCATTCAAAAAAGAGAAGCGGACCCGGAAACGTCCAATGGTAACATGGGACGTTATTCTGACAGGGCGCAACTATGACGCAGCCTTGAAAACGGGCGTCGAATATTCTCTGGATGCCGTGAAAGAAGCTCTCCGGAACGCTGGCATCAGCGTGATGACAGCCAGCACTGATGAACTTAATCCGGAGATACCGAGCCTTCGCAAGGGCCGCTATTACTCGTCCGGACGCGGCGGCTTGGAACATTATGCCGACTGGGTGAAAAAGGGGGAATGCGTTCCCATCACGGTTTACAGCCGGTATTATATTTCCGGGGAAGATCCCCAAAACGGACATGTCGGCATTACTCGCGACAAAAGCGGATACTGGGGCTGGTTTATCGACCCGATCAATCAACGGGCATACGTTGAGTTCGTCAACACCCTGATGAAGAACTACGGAAAGGAAATCGGAATTTTCTTCCTTGGCGACGAATTCTTCGTACATCAGAAATCCATCGTGGGACTGAAACTGAATACTCCTTTCAACCTGAATAATCCTACCCGTTTCATTCAGGAATTCAATGGAAAAGTCAAACAGGAATATGGCGGCGGCCGCTACGACATCCCGTTCAACGGGAAAAACTCCGACGCGGACTATGTATGGCGTAGTTTCGCCTACGGAAAAGCACTCGGAGAAGAAACCAGCCGAATTGCCGCGGAAATCCGGCGAATTGTCAAAAAATACAACCCGGACATTCTTTTTCTCTCCGATGATGCTTACGGAAATCTCATGGAACAGGGGGTTCAATATTGGAACCGGTATGCGGACTGCGGATCGTTTCAGATCGGCGAAGGGGGAGGAACCAGCGGCCGGGATTTTCCGAATTACATGTTCCGGACTAAGATCGTGAAGGATATCAGTTTGCTTCCTGAACTGATAACGGTCCCGCATGAACCGGTCGACGGATATCCGACCGGGGCCGTCAGCCGCGAGGAAATGATTGAGCTTTACAGCCAGATGATCCGGGGCGGGGCGACCGGGTTTCATTTCTGGCCGTGTTCGTTTGGCGGGCGCCGACCGCCTTCCATTGCGGCTCCGTCCGTGGCAATCGGATATCCCGATGCCTGGAAATACATGATCGAAGTCACGAAAATGTTCAACCGGCTTCCGGACCCGTTGATTCCGGAGAACCCGGAAACCGCTATCCTCGCACCGGAATGTCTCTTCGATTATGTTCCCATGACTGCGATTTTTACCATGCTCGGCGTCCGGCCGCACGGATGGTTCAACTACGTCTGCGATCTCCATGTCACTGAAGGAAAAGTCGATCTTGACCGGTATAAAATCCTTTATATCCCGTCCGCGCGGGCGGTTTCTCCCCGGCTGTTCCCGAAACTGAAACGTTTCCTCGAATGCGGCGGGACGGTTGTTTGCGCCGATCCTGAATTTGCATCGACCGATCCGTTGAATCGGGATCTGTCCGCGGAACGGGAAAAACTGTTCGGAGTGGTTCCGGGCCGACCGGGGAAGGGGGATGTTTCCTTCCTGAATGTCCGTCTGCCGTCACATGAAAAAAATGTGGTTCCTGAGGTTAAATCCGGCCCATTCCAAGTTGTGGCACGCTACTCGGATGGTTCGCCGGCGGGAGTCCTCGTCAAGGTAGGGAAAGGAAAACTCTATTTCTTCGGATTTCGGATCTTTACCGGCGAAAATGCGGAGAATCCGGACTTCTGCAAAGCGGTAGCCGATTTTCATGAAAGCCTCGGGGGAACGGTCGGTTTTCCGCTGTGGAACTTCAAACTCCCGCATCCGAATATTTCGCGGAGAGACCCCCAAAAAGGAATCTGTCTGACAGGAAACTATGGTTTCTGGGAACGCCATTCCTTTTATTCCGGACTCATGAACAATGTCCCATTCAAGGGGAAAATCCTGGCGGACGGCAAAGAGACATCCCGGCTGACGGACCGTCTTTCCGTGTTTGAGAGAGAACAGGAATATAAAAAAGGCGCCTCTGATTCATGGGTGGAACGTTTTGGAGAGGGAACCCATAAAATTACCCTTCAATTTGACCGGGTCCGGAATGTCAGTTCCCTTGTTTTCTATTTTGCCGGAAAGATGCCGGAAATGAAAATCAGCGCGGAGGGACGCTATTTTATCCTGCCCGCCGCGGAGTCCGGGAATGAGGAAGTAAAGAAGGTCGTCTTCACGGAAAAACTGAAGACTTCCAGGATCGAACTGGAATTTACGGTTCCCGGGAAACAGGAATTCACCCTGGCGGAAATGGAAGTGTGGCAGTAAGGAGAACGGGAAAGGAGAGCCCCCTTTGAATGGGGGCTCCCACCGCAGAGGTTATGCTTGCTTTCCGTTATCCTTTTCGTCCATCTCGGCGAGACGGCAAATATTGCAATGGCGGCAGTCCAGTTCCTGCGGCAGTTCGAAGGTTTTTCCGTTTCTGGCGGCGCGGCGGCTGTTGTAGATATTCATCGCCGCGAGGATGAAGCCCATCACGATGAATCCGCCCGGAGCCTGTCCCATTACGGAAAAACCGTATTCCCACCCGGGAACCAGCTTGATCTGGAAGAAGGTGCCCGCGGCCAGAAATTCACGGATGATTCCGATGAAGGTCAGGGCGGCGGTGAACCCGAGTCCCATGCCGAGCCCGTCCAGAAGGGAGTGAAAAACTCCGTTTTTCGAGGCGAAGGCTTCCGCGCGTCCCAGCACGATGCAGTTCACGACGATCAGGGGAATGAAGATTCCTAGGGCGTTGTAAAGTGCTTCCGTGTAGGCTTGCATCACCAGATCCACGACGGTCACGAAGGTCGAAATCACGACGATGTAGCAGGGAATCCGGATTTTAGCCGGAACAATGTTGCGGATCAGGGAGATCACCAGATTGCTGCAGACCAGGACGAAGGTGGTGGCCAGTCCCATTCCGAGGCCGTTCTTCGCGCTGGACGATGTCGCCAGCGAGGGGCACATTCCCAGAAACAGAACCAGCACCGGATTTTCTTTCCAGAGTCCTTTCAGAAGTTCCTGCATGGGTTTCATTATTTTCCCTCCTCCGTTCCGGTCAATTCTTTTCTGTGGTTTTCAAATACGGACGCCGCTTTCCATGCGAGATCGGTTACCGCGCGCGACGAGATCGTGGCGCCGCTGATGAAATCACACTGTCCGCCATCCTTTTTCACCTTCCACGGGGTGGCTCCCCAGGAATCCTTCTTGTCCGCGCCGTGTCCGGAGAACTGGTCCAGAATCCGGTTGGGAGGGAGCCCCTCCTTCTTCGGCGTTTCGCGGAACAGTCCGGCGAGAGTCTTTTCCTCGACCCGGTCCGTCACATTCGAACCCAGTCCTGGAGTTTCGGAATTTCCGGTGATGAGGAACGACCGGATGGTTCCGTCCGGGTGGAAGGAAACCAGCCCGTCGATCCGTCCGGCGTATCCGCTGGTGACATACAGCGTTGCGGCGACTCCGACGATTTTTCCATTCTTTTTCGCGATATAGAACTGAACCGGCGTCTTGTCGGACGCCTGAAAAGTCTTCATATCCTTCATCGGATCGTTGTCGAAGGCGGGAAGAACCATGCGCAGGCCTTCGGAAACTTTCCTGACTTTCGCCACTTCGATGGGCCCTTTGGTCACGATGGCCGCATAGCCCA
>CAYWZD010000394.1:0-4256 GCA_964462755.1 uncultured Victivallales bacterium
TGTAGCCGCCGCAGTTGCGGGCGATGTCCGCATGGACTTTGAACTGACGGTCGAACTCGGCGAGGTCGCCGATGTAGTCGATCGCCTTCTGGAATTCACCGATGAAACGGGGAGCCAGCGAAGTGAATTCCACACCGCGCCGCTTCAGTTCTCCAGCGATGAAATAGTGGTGGGAGGGGAGCGTCGGCGAGGTCGTTTCGTCGATGGAGATTTCCAGATCGAACTGATCGCCGCGCTTGCTTTTCAGGTGTTCGTAGACCTCTTTGGCGAAGTCCAGAGCCTGCAAGTACATCACCGCGCAGCGACGCACAGTGCCGGCGTCCATTGCAATTTCGCTTTCACCGACTTTGAGTTTCTTGTCGGCATAGGAGCCGAGCAGCTGCTTCCGAGTGTCTGCGCCGAGTTTGGCAAAGGCGTCATCGATCTGAGACTGCGGCCAGTCGCCCGCGGCCGCCAGCATCACTTCGGAGAGGTCGAGCGTGATCATCGGCATTCCAGCCGCCAGAGCCACATCGATGTCCTTGATCTTTTTCAGATGGTCGCCGTCCGCTCCGTAACCGTCCTTGTATCCGGCCTGATAGACCATGAAAACGGTATCGTCGACGACCTGACGGTAGGTGCGTCCGGTCATGTCGAGCTCGCGCATCGACTGCTGGGCCAGAACCGGAGTGGCCTGATATTGTTTGATCGCGGCAATGTGGCCGACGCTGGCGAGCCCGAGACGGTCGCCGCAGCCGATGGTGGTCTTGCGGTTCCGAAGGGAAACCGGAGCTGTCCACGGGAAATGCTTGCGCAAGGCCGCCGCATTGGCCGCGCTCAGCGGAGCTTTTTTCAGGCCGCCGGACAGAAGTTCGCCTTCGAACTCTTTGAAAACCGGGCTGGAGGCGTTGCCGGCCAGCACCAGAAACTTTTCCTTGCCGTCGCGCGCCATGGCAACGGTCACGCCGTCGATTTCGTTCACGGAGGTTTTATAAATGGTTCCCGATCCTTTGTCCAGCATAATTCCATTCCTTTTGTTGATTGCCGTCAGATTTCAGCATGATGACATAATATATGCCATCGTTAGCAAAAGTTCAATCCCCGACTGAATTTTATCGACAAATCATTTCCGGGGAAAGGGTTGCCGAGCCGTCGGGTCCAACGACAAAAAAGCCCGCGGAATGCGGGCTTTCGGAAGTCGGACAAACATTTCTTCCGCAATTTTCAGAGGGCCGCAACCCCCACTTTGCTGAGAAGAACGATCGAGAACGCCATCACGAAAATCGCGACGGTTTCCACGATTCCCAGCACCATCAGCTGGTTGGTGAATCCCTTGCCGTTCTCTGCGAAAGCATCGCACGCCGCCGCCGCGGCCGTCCCCTGCCAGATGGAGGAGATGCCCATGGCGATTCCGGCGACAATGCCGACAAACAGATAGGCCATCCATGCCGCATGCGTCACTTCCGGCTTGCCCATGATGACGAACATGATGATCATGCCGTAAATGACCTGGGAAAGAGGCGCGCCCGCGAACACCAGAAGCTGGAACGGAGCCGGCTTGTTCTGCGAGTAGCATTTTTTCCACGCGCCTACCGCCGCGGAGCAGGCGATGCCGCATCCGTAGGCCGCGCCCATGGCGGCAAAACCGATCGCGGCAAAACCGCCCGCATAGGTCATTGCCTGGAAGAAGAACTGCATCTGTTCCTTGGTGTAGACTGCCGCCTGCTGCGCGTCCGGAATCGCCGTGGCCGCCGCCGCGGCCGCCTGTGCTGCCATTTCGAGAATCATTTTTTTTCTCCTTGACGTTATGTTTTGTTTATCGGATCTCTTCTTTATCTTTTTCAGCGAACGGCTTATAGTTGACCCCCGTCCACTGCATTTCAATATGATTGGAAAACTCCAGCGTGTTCAACCGGATCGCATGAACCAGCACGCCCATGAATCCGAGCAGGATATTGAGGATGTGCCCGGCCAGCGCCACCAGGATCAGTCCGGCGATTCCGATGACGATCAGGCTTTTCGGAAGTGCGTTCATCACCATCCCGCCCATGTTGTTGAAGCAGGTGCCAACGTATACGCCGGACAGCCCGACCGCAAACAGACGGATATAGGAAAGGACGTCCACAAAACTGCCGACCAGCGCAAAGGGGAGGTTCAGCATCGCCTCGCCGGAGATGGTGACGACGATCAGCAGAACCCCGGCTCCATACAACCCGAAACCGACGTATTTCGGGAACGTTCCCGGGAAAACGATCAGGTTCACAGCCGTGAAGAAGTTGCCCCAGATCAGACACGCCCAGCCGAGATTTCCGAAACTCCGCCAGTTGCGGAACCCCACAATGTTCCTGTAAATCCGGGCGGACGAAAGATGCAGCGCCGCCAGAAGGAAGCAGAACCACTGAATATACTTGTCCGTGAGGTCGGCGGGATTGGCGATATGCAGACGTTTCGCCAGTGCGCAGGCGGCCGGACTCTTCGCCGGATCGGCCAGAAAATCAAGCCCCTGGAGGAACGGGGGAAGAACGTCGCGGGGCAGTCCCATGCAGGACCCCGTCAGCAATCCCCATGTGATGGAGAACGTGGAAAGCAGGATCAGAAGGTTCAGGGGCATCTGCGCGGCTTCGTTTTTCCGGAAGAGATATTTGCACAGCAGGGCCGTGATGATGAACAAGGCGCCGTAGGCGGAATCTCCGATCAGCATTCCGAAAAAGATCGGGAACGCGATCAGGAAGAAGAGCGTCACGTCGCTTTCGCGGTATCCGGGCGCAATTCCGATGAAATCGAAGAGCGGATCGATGATGTTCATCCATTTCGGCTTCTGAATGAGGGTGGGCACCCGGAGGTCGTCCGGAGCGGGGTCCTCGATCCGGAGCCCCCAGCCGGAGGCGTGGGCCGCGGCGGAAAGTTTCTCCATTTCGGGAACCGGCACATATCCGGTGATATAGGCAATGCCGTTCGAAGCGGTCATTCCGTCGCGGTTCGAAGCAAACTCGTATTCCGCTTTCAGGACGTCGAAATACTTTTTCAGCTCATGCGCGGAAAGCGAGAGTTTGTTCAGTTCGGCAGCAACGGCCTGAAGTTCGGACTGCACTTTTTCCAGACGTTCGTTCAGCTCCGAAAGGGAGATGTCCGGAAGCGCGACCGTCGGCAAGGCCGAAGCGTCGAGCTCTTCGCGTGAAATCAGCAGGAAACAGACTTCATTCCGGTAGACTCCGACCAGATGCTTCACGGCATCCGCGGGCGCTTCGAAAGACTCATAGGTGTCCTTGTACATCATGCAGAAATAGACGTGGATTCCGCCCTGCCGAAGCTTTTCTACGACGGCGGGGGAGAAATCACCCCAACGGCCGAGCTTCTCGATATCCTTCAGCAGATTGTCGCGGTGCTTCTCCAGACGTCCCCGATTTTCCAGAAGAGCGAGCGTTTCCTTCAGGACCGCCTTGCCGGAAAGATCGGAGGAAGGCGTCCCTTTCGTCTTGCACGAGGAGAGGATGTTGTACGCCTTCGAAGCGTCGGCAAGGGTCTGCGCGAGAACGGCGACGCTCTCGGACTCGACCCGGGAGGCCAGATCCACGTGCATCACGCCGAGTTCACGCAGTTTCTCCAGCGCTGCGACGCGTTCGGTATCCAGACACAGGAGCGTGATTTTTTTCATGGGAACAATCATACCGCGACCTCCTGAAGTTTCTTTTTTGCGATTTTGGAACGGGCCACGGCGCTGGTGCTCATGTCGCCGAGATAAATCTGAATGGTGCGGATGTTCTCTTTGCACTCCGGAATCTTGACCTTCTCGAAAAGGTTCACGCGCTGCGTGGTGACCCGGAGTTCCTGCCGGATCAGCTCGAACTGGCGGCGGATGACCTCGCGTTCGATCCGGAGTTCCACAATCTTTTTGACCGCCGCGACGGCATCGTCGAACCAGAGGTCTTCCTGAAAAAGGTCGTAGGGGGTGTTTTCAAACGCCACGCCCTGAAAACGGGGAACTTCCACGCCGGCGATGTTGAGGGCTTCCGTATTGACTTTCTCGATCCGGACCGCGTCCGCCACCCGGAGGACTTCCTTTTCGGACCCGAAAAGACCGATCCAGGAGGCGATTTCCTCCTTGCTTTTCCGCTCCCGCTCCTCATTCCGGGAAATTTGCTCCAGACAGAGGCGCATCTCCATCTGAAGCTGCTGTTTCTTCAGCTGGAGCGTGGGCAGGAAGCGGAGGAACTGTTTCAGATTGTCCCTCTGCTGCTTGAGCGCGGTTTTTGTCAGCTTGACTTTTGCCATGGTTC
>CAYWZD010000395.1:0-4250 GCA_964462755.1 uncultured Victivallales bacterium
AGTCTCTTTTTTAGCACTCAAAACGTTTCCAATACCGGCAAGCGGGAAGTTTGAGCGCTGATTTCTTCCTCGTTTAAAGGAGCCATTCCCCTCAATAGAAATGGATCGCAATCATATTTCATACGGGACAGAATAGCCTGCAACCGCGTGATATCCGTCTTGGCATAGGTCCGGTTGGTCTCCGTTGTCTGCGCATGACCGAGAATGCGGCTGACCTGATGCGATTCCACACCCTCCAGATTGCTCAACGTGGTTGCCACATTATGCCGCAGGCTGTGAAACCTCTTTAAGGGATCTTTGGTCACATATTCGTCATTATACTTCGTAAAGGCGCGTTCAAAATTCCGATTGTAGTGACCGACCTCATTCCAGATGCAGCAGGGGAAGAGTTGACGCAGAGGCGGCGTGTCCTTCAAAATAACAACTTCCCGTAACGCCCTTTGCCGATTGACAAATGAAAGGAAACCATATCTCAGCAGTTCCGGGTGAATGGGAACCAGCCGCCTGGATTGTTGATTCTTGATTGATTTTGTCGGATGATTGTTCCGCACAACAAAACAGGGAACGCTGTTATGGCGAACCACATCATCCACGGACAACTGGCAGATCTCGTTTTGTCTCATCCCGGAGAATGCCGCAATCAATACGATCCAGCCGAATTGGGTATTCCGGCTTTCCCGGTTGTCTGTATTGTGGGGGAGATCGTTCCAATGGCGAAAGATGTTTTCGATGTCGGACTGAGAATAAGGACTTTTTTTCTCTCCCGCGGACCGGTTATCTTGGAGCAATAATCCCGACGCGGGGTTGCGGGGCCAGTCTTTAAACTTGACTCCCCATTGAAAGAAGCTGCTGCACACGGTCATGTAATCGTTGATCGTTGCAATGGAGAGAAGACGGGGTGACTTTGCAGCCAACAGTTCCCCCAGTTTTTTATCCCGCATGGCAGGATCAACATTTCTGCGGGCGGGAAGATTGCGAAGCACTTTTTCCCGGAAATTCATCATTTGAGACGCGGTAATGGAAGCTGGATCGCAGTTTTCTCCGAAATGCTCCACCAGCAATTTCAGCACGGTTTTCCGACTGATCCGGGTTTTAGCCGTCCATTCCCCTGAAGAGATCTTGAAGTCAATGAATTCCCCCGCGCAGGAAGCCAGAATCTTGCTTGGTGCCGAAGTAGAAGGTTTCTGTACAGAACAAATTTTATCATGGTTCAAATTGGCGACGAGATTACTGTAGTCGAAATCTTCCCCCGTATATGACGTCGGAATTCCACGGGGGGATGGCGGAATATACTCCACTTTACGTCTCACTGTGGGCGTGTGTGATGGGGTGGCTTTGTGTTTACTGTCGTATTCCGTGTCGTAATTTCCGCTCAAGTGTTCTTTTGCGATCTGAAGAACATAAATCCGCTTTGGATAGTACTCCTTTGCCAGAGCACTCCGAACTTTGGGAGGAACGGATCGGAGAACGTCATCCCCCAGGGAAGAAAAATCCGTTTCTGCGATCGTATGATCATCTTCAGCAATGCTCCGTTCGGAGTCGGCAATCATTCGGTCAATTCTTGCAGAAAATTCATCTTTATTCCCCGGTACGGCAGTCCCGTGATCGCAGGCATCATCGGACATCCGGTTTTCAACGGTAAAGAGCAACCAATCGGCTGCTTCATCCAACTTCGCCCGTAATTCCGCCATGGAAGGAGGAGAGATCCTGTCGGTACCCATCGTGTCGAAAACCTTTCGCGTGTATTTGTGGAGTAATCTACACACGGTGGCGGCTTTTTGCAAGTCAAATGTCTTCAGGGCCAAACGAATTTCGTTTCGCCCAACGATTCCTGCCAGTCGCAGAGGGATACGGGTTCGAAAATAGGGTCTTTCCCTCTTGATAAACATGTGCTTCATTTCGCGGCAGCCCTCAAATCCGCGATTGTGCCCCCAATTGTGCCCCCAATTGTGACCCCAATTGTGACCCCAATCACTTGCCGGGCGGGAGAAAATGCGACTCTGAATTCAGCGTTTTGAGGGAAGATAAAAGAGTGGCAGCCCCGCAAGGATTTGAACCTCAACTGAATGAACCAGAATCACTAGTGCTACCATTACACCACGGGGCTGCGTTTGCTGCCGATCCCTGGGGATCTTCAACAGCGTTTAATATAGTGGTTCGCGGCGGGAAATCAAGCTCAGAAAATAAGAAAAAACATTTTTTTTCGCATTCCCCGAGCGGAAATACGACAAACTGCCCCCGGAATGTGCGTCCGGCGCTCCCCGCAATGGAGCCGGGTCCATCCCGCTGAAAATCCTAAATTGATTTTGTTCGATATACTCGTTGAGGGCGAAAACTTAAAAAAATGCGAAGTTGATTTTTGAGCGGATTTGCCGTTGTTTTTTGCAAGCCGATGCGAGCATCGGCCGAAAAAAACGGCGGGAAAGCCGCCGGAAAGCGACAAGCAGATTTTAAGTTTTCAACCGAAATGAGTATAAAGTTCAAAAAGACAGTTGAAAAGTTCGGTTTTCGGAAGTATTATAAGGCGTATTGAAACACCGCTTTGCCGTGACGGTCGGTTTTGCCCTGACGGATTGGTCCGACAAATTCAATCGAAAAGGGAAATCATGAAACGAGTTTCTTATTTACTCTTCTCCATAGGGCTGGCATTTTTGTTCTGCTCATGCACCACTCCGTGGGGGACCAACACCCAGCGCTCCGCCGTCGAGCAGTATCTGGTCGCAACGGCAATCGAACGGGGAATCGAATGCGCCAACTTCAAGCGATATTCCGGGAAGAAGGCGTTCATGGATTACGAGTACTTCTCTCCGCAGACCGACAAGGCCTACACGCAGGGCGTGATCGAAATGCAGTTGTCGAAAGCCAATATCGTAATCACCAAAGAGAGAAAAGAGGCGGATATCATCGTCCAGCCGCTCTGCGGCGTTCTCGGCACCAATTATGACAAATTCTTCATCGGTACGCCGCAGGTGCCGATTCCACTTCCGGACACCAGCCTCTCCTTCGCCATTCCGGAGATTCCGATCTTCAGCAAATACACCCGCAATGCTTATGGGCGTTTTTCGATCAACGTGTTCGACGCGCAAAGCAGGAAGCCGCTCGAATGCTTCGCCAAGATCAATTCCAGCGCCGCTTATGAAAACTGGATCATCATGCTGATTCCGTTCTCTTCGCACAACATGCAGATGGACGACACCAGCGAGGCGACCACCTCAATCGAGCTGTTCAACGCTCAGTAGCCGCCGGCGCGCGAAACGAGGCCGTCGAGATGGCTGGTGTCGTTCCAGCTTCCGAGCTGCCAGCGGCCGTCGGCGTGGAGCAGTCGGCTGAACGACGCATTCCCCACCTGGGGCTGCCGGGGGAGCGGAACGGAGATGCCGAGCACATGCTTCAGCATGGCGCGGATCACCCCGCAGTGGGTGACCAGAAGCAGCCGCCTGCCGCGCTCCCTTTCCGCAAGTTCGTCGAGAAGGCGGCAGACCCGGCCGTATGCCTGCCGCTTCGATTCCCCGCCGGTGACCTGGAGTTCTTCGCGGTCGTGGAGGAATCCGTCCACTTCATCGGGATAAAGGCGTTTCACTTCGTCGAACGGGCGGCCGACCCAATCGCCGAGATCCCATTCCCGCAATGCCGGGGAGGGGACCGGGGCGAGGTTGGGGGAGATGATCCGGGCGGTGCGCATGGCGCGGTCGAGGTCACTGGAATAGACCGCGTCGAAAGAGACGGTTCGCAGCCGTTCCGCCAGGCGGGCGGCCTGGGCCAGGCCGGTTTCGTTCAACGGGACATCGCTCTGGCCCTGAACGATGTTCCGGCTGTTTGCGGCGGTTTCTCCGTGGCGGACGACGTAGAATTCGGTCATGTTGCTCCTCTTTTCCGGTAATATTCCTTATTAATATACCGCCGTTCCGGCGGGAATCAAAGGCGGAATGTGCGGACCTCGACAAAAGGATCCAGATTGGCGACCTGCCTCGCCCCCGGCCGAATCCGGAAAGCACGGTTTCCGCACGCCGGTCGGGCATTCGGCAGCATCGTTATGCATAATGGATTCCCGCAATATCCGGGCCGGAGCTTGTTTGCAAAACGACCGTGTTTTTTTTGCGGCGCCTGCGTCGGGAAGGCGTCGATGCGGCAAATCGCCGCTTGACTTGCGGTTCTTCCGGTGGTATGTTGATACAAACGGAAGGGCGCGGGGACGATGGAGCAATCTTCGGCGAAGGCGGCGGATGTTTTCCGCCGGATCGGTTTTTTTT
>CAYWZD010000396.1:0-4243 GCA_964462755.1 uncultured Victivallales bacterium
AGAAACGCTTCCCTCCTTTTCTCTTGAATTCCAAGAACTCCACTGACGCAATACGCCGTCTTTGAGAAATTCGATATTTTTTGATTTCTTTGACTTGACAATCCATTTTTTGTTGTTATAATTATGGGAAGTGAACATGTAAACCAATTTTCGTGGAGAAATTCCGGAACATGACAAAAAAGACGGTCAATATTCGGGAAGTGGCGCAGGCGGCGGGCGTGTCCGCCGCGGCGGTTTCATACGCCTTGAAAGGGGACCCTCTTTCCAAACTTTCCGAGAGTAGACGCGAACATATTCTGCGGATCTGCAAGGAACTGAATTATTACCCGAACGAACATGCCCGCCGGATGTTTTCCCGGAAGGCCGACACGGTCGCCCTGTTTTTTCCTCCGGTCGTGGACACGGCCTACCAGACGTTCATCGATCAGAACTTCAGCTGCTGTCTGATGGGGACGCACCGGGAATTGGCTCGGCGCGGCATGGACCTGCTGCTGGTCGAGACCTCTCCTGAATTCATTCGTGAACAGCGATATATGCGCCTGATTCACAATAGCCTCCTTGATGGCATCCTTCTCTGGGGAACCTTGACCGGAGATCGTTATGTGCTGGATATTCTGAAGGAAAAGTTTCCGGTCGTCATGCTTCAGTCCGACATCGGAAAAACACTGACCGTTACTTCCGACGATACCGCCGGAGCCCGGATGCTTGCGGAAAGAGTGTTTGCCGCCGGACACCGCAAAATCGCGGTGGTGCCGCCTCTGATGACTTCGTATTATTCCTCGTGTTTTCTGCCGGGCATTCTGAACTTTCTGAAAACGCGCGGGGATGTCCGGACTTATGTTACGAAAGCCGGCGGATTCGAGGATTCCGTCGGAGTGAAAGCGGTCGAAGAAATTCTTTCGGACGCGTCGGACACGACCTGCATCATGGCCCCGAGCGATGTGGTTGCCTGGAGTTGCGTCAGGGCGCTTGCCAAGCGCGGAATCCGTGTGCCGGAAGACATGTCCGTCACCGGGGCGGGCGGCTTCTTCCTCGGGACGGTGCTTCAGGTCGATTCATTCCGCATCCCTTCCTACCAGATCGGTGTCGAAGGCGTGAAACTGCTCTGCGACGCAATCGAAGAGAAGAAAGGTCTCATAAGCCGCGTTCTGCCGGTGGAGATGGTGGAAGGCGACACATTGAAAAGACTCCCGTCGACGGCGGGAAGAAGACGGAAGGAAGTCCTGTGAGACATTCGTCCGGACGAACGGAAAGATTTCTCAAATGGGTGGCAACTTGAACAACGGACATAAAAAAGGGAGAACGGACATGAGAGGATGCGGAAGAAAGTTCACGCTCGTTGAGCTTCTGGTAGTAATTGCGGTCATCGCCATTCTGGCGGGGCTGCTGCTGCCCGCGCTGAACAAGGCACGTCAGAACGCTCAGAAGGTCTACTGTCTGAACAACATCAAGAATTACACCACCTTGTGGGCAACCTATTCCAGCACGTATGACGACTGGATGATGTCCGCTCTGATCGGGACGGTCGGCGTTGATCTCAAATACTGGTATACGGTTCTCTGGGAACTGACGCCAACTTCCTCCAAGGAAACCATTTATTATGATCCGGCCTACCGCTGGATCTATGCGAAAACATCGAAGGTCTTCAACGGCGACCTGATTCCCTACGGTTACAATAATGGGCTTGGGTATTATTTCTGGAACTCCGGCGGGTATGTGGAATCGGCCCGCTATCGGACGTCCCAGGTGAAAAGATCGTCTCAACTCATTGTCTTTGCCGACAGCGATGACGATGTCTACTGGGGGAGCCTGATCAACTCCGGCAGCTACCCGATCGGGCTGCGGCACGGAAATACGGCTTCCATCAGCTTTGTCGATGGACATGCCGAGCATAAGAATCCAACTCCCTATCTCCGCACCGGCCTTGTCTACGGGTCCATGACCTATACCGCATTGGACGGGAAGCCCAATGTCAAGGCCACGTGTTCCGGCTCCGATACAATCGCCCTGCAGATGGTCTGGGGAAATCAGGGCCGCATATTGCAGTAACAACCATTTCATCCAATAAAACAAGAGTCAGAAAGAAAGAGGTATTTTCATGTCCATGAAACGTTGGCTGCTTCAGGGGATGTATGTCCTGTCGTCCTGTTTTTTCACCGCTTCCGCCGCCGTGCCGGGAGCGGGCGCGGTCCTTTTCAGCGACGACTTCAGCACGAAAGAGGTTTTTGCCGAAAACTGGGAGATCAAAGGGAAGACATACCATAAGGAGAAGTCTGCGTATGTTCCTTTGGGCGGGTCTCTGATTATGCGGGCAGAACTGCCCGGCAATTTTTATCTGACGGCGAAAATCAAACTGGAAAAGAAAGCCACCCCTGACCCGAAGAAATACGGAATGGCCTTTCTCCGTTTCGGCAATTTCGAATGTCTGCTCAGGACAGACGGCATGTTCTGTGCCATTTATCCGAATCCGTCAGGGAAAGGTTTGATGGGGACATCCGTCAATATTCCGGATTTTCAGATGGAAAAAACGTATGAGGTCACGGTGATCGGACGCCGCCTGGAGAAAAGCGACTTATACACCGCGTTTCTCGATGGAAAACAAATTGCCTCCGTGAATGTTCCACTGCGGAAGAAAGAGGTGAAATTCCATTTTGTCGCGGCCAACTGCGACTTTTCCGTGAACGATTTCCGGCTGTGCCGCCCGGCCAGCGAAAATGCGTCCCCGAACCTGATTGTCAACTCCTCCTTCGAACATCTTCAGGAAGGCTATCCCCTTTTCTTCAATACGGACACCCCGCGCGTCTATACATACAACGGCCCCTATGAAAAATATATCGGAACTTATTCCATCGACACAGCGGAAAAGGTATCCGGCAAGAATTCGCTGAAACTGGTTTTCGACAAAGAACTCTGCACCCGGCAGGGATGTTTCACCTCCAGCACGGGGGTGGTGGTCGGTCAGCCGGTGACTTTCAGCGTCTGGCTGAAGGCGGACCGCGAGGGGCTGCCGGTAACGTTGACCATCTGGGAAATCTATACGAAATGGGACCGCAGGGAAGTCCGCCTGACGAAATACTGGAAACGGTATGAACTCACGGTTCCCTCCGCCTCACAGCCATTGTTCCGATGCGGGATCATCTTCAACGCGCCGGGCACGGTCTGGATGGACGACCTTCAGCTTGAACTCGCCGGCAAGCCGTCGCCATACAAGGTTTCCGATCTGGACGCGGTGAAGTTTTCCAGTGATTCCGTTCCGGCTCTTCCAGCGGTTCCGCCCGTGGTCGTGAAGAAACTGAAGAAGTCTCCCGCCATGGACGGCAACATCGATTCCTGGATTCCGGAAGCCGCGAAGTTCGGACCGTTCTACGTCAAGACGAACCGTCCGGTTGACCCGACGGAGGCCTATGCCGCCTGCGACGACAAGAATCTTTATATTGCGGTCCGGGCTCATGTAAAGGACCTTTCCAAAGTCAGAACGGAGAAAGTGGGGCATGATGACTTCAAAATATTCGGACATGAAACCCTCGAAATCCTGATCGATCCGGGCAAGAGCAACCAGCTCTACTGTCAGCTGGTGACGAATGCCTCCGGCAGTCAGACCGACATGGGCAAGGGACGCAACAAAAATTGGAACGGGAAATGGTTCGCCGTCGCCAAACCCAATCCGGGCCAAAAGTCGATCGATTATGAAATCCGGATTCCGTTCTCGGACCTTGCCGGTTCCTCGATCGCCGGGGATTGGGGAATCAACCTCGGACGGAACGATACCGTGACCGGGGAACTCTCTTCCATCATCCCGTTCCAGGGAGACCCCGATTTTCACAAGGTCCGCAATTTTCCCGTTCTGCGCCTTCCTTCCGATGTCCTGAAAAAATATGCTTTCGAGGCGGCGAACTCCGAGTTCCGACGCGCGGACAGAAATACGCAGCTGGCTTGCGTCCTCCGGAATCTTTCCGGAGATTCAAGAAAAGTCGTCGTTTCCGCGCTCTGGAACGGAACGGAAATCGCTTCGAAAAACCTGACGCTGAAAACAGGCGACAATGCCTGTCTTCTGCCGCTGAATGCGGCCGTTCCGGACAACGCGGAAATAGAATATGTCCTCCGGGATGAAAAGAACGAACCGCTCTTCTCGCAGACACTCTTCACCCGGACGGTTTCCCCCATCGTCGCAACGACCCGCTACAGCCTTTACACGCCGGGGGACAAGGAAGCCATTTTCCGGATTTCCGCGTCGCTGCCCGAT
>CAYWZD010000397.1:0-4190 GCA_964462755.1 uncultured Victivallales bacterium
TCCTGAATTTCTTCCGCGCTAAAAAACAGTTCAACAGTGGTATTGTCGAGGGACTTACCTCCGCGTCTCTCATAATATCTCAAGGACGAGGACTTGATTCATCAAGTTCGAGAGCTCCGGGCGTTCCCGGAAGACAGCTTCTTACGGGAGCGGTGGCTCTCGCTCTTTCAGAGCTCGTCCATCAGCGTGGGAACCGCCGCCGCAAATGCAAAGAACTTGAGGACTTCGCGTCCTCAAACTCTGCGGCAGGGAAGAGTTCCCTGCACCACGGCAAACGGGTTTGCCATCTTTGAAAAATTTCGACTGACGCAATACGAAAATTGGACAAGTCGGACATTTCATTATTTGTGACAAAAGAGAAGGCTTCGCCGCAAAGTTTTTCATGGTTGGACGGCTTTATCGGGAAACATCCGGATCAGCCGAAATGTTTCAGCAGAATAAAGTATACGCTGATACCGGTCAGAACCCCTCCGGCATGGAAAAACCAGAGTTTAAGCCCGGCCCGTTTGGCATCCATATATTCGCCGTCGAGTGCGGTTTCCAGATCGGATTTTGCGTCATAATCCAAGGCTTCAAAGTAATCCGACAGGTCGGAGAAGAACAGCGTAAAGGTCAGAACAAGTTCCAGAATCGCGGCGGCGACGGAGATGACGACATACCAGATGTTCATCCCACCACCCCGTATTCTGCACTGATTGCATGGCCGCTCATGACTTTCCCTCTGCTTTCACTGTTTGTTTTCCTCGAGTTCCACCTTCTGCGGTTTCGGCAGACGCCATCGGCAATTCGCATTGACATAAGTGAAGACGAGACATCCGGAATTGTCCAGAGTGCTCCGCATCAGCAAGGAAACCGGTTTTCCAGCGGAATATGGCGTTTCCTGGAGTCCGGGCAATAAGAGTCTACCCTCACGGTCCGAAACGAAGTCATACCGGAGCTGGCAGAACCGTCGTGAGCCTTCCTTGAGGCCGATCTCCGAATTCAGCGAGGCGACGGATGCTCCCTGAACAAGCCAGATTTCCGGCTGGTTCCAGCGGAGATAACAGAAGGACAGGTCGCGGATCAGGCCGACCAGTCTATCATTGAAGACGGCAAAGCGGACGTTGTCGTTCCAGTCCAGCCAGACGTTCCAATAAAAATAAATCCGGCCCAGTGTGCAAACAGGAATCGCAACCACTCCCAGAAAGAAAATGACGGACAACGTTCCCCATGCCGGATTGAGTTCATTCAGGATGACGGCGATCCGTGTCTGGCACAACAAAAAAAAGATGACCAGCGCCAAAAACGTCATGAGCCGCAATCTCCGGCGGGTGAACCAGCCCATGTTACCACGGATGCGGTTAAGGCGACCGATATTGACCGACTCCAGACAGTCCCGGGTTTCCCCGGCGCTCAATGCGATCAGATTTGCCAGATGCAGCGCGACACGTGTTTCTCCGTCATGCCCGAAAACGGAAATGCTGCCGCCGTTTTCATCTTCCTTCCGTTCGACAATGGTATGTACCAGCGGGTTTTCTTCTTCGAGGCAGGTGGACGCGACAGCAAAAACGCGCTCGCCCGCCTGTGCGAAAATAACCACCTGGCCATCGTCATGCAATTCCTCCGGAGCCGGGATCATGAGGTGGATGCGGCAGAACCGCGTACAACCCAATGCGAGATACAACGCCTTCAATGATTCCGGGATGCGCGGCAACGCACAGCGCCGGTCGAACTCTTCCGCGGTCATTGGGGGGAATTCCCCGCCGTAATTGATTTCCAGAGCCAGTCTGTAGTAGGCCAGATAGTCCATTGTGTTTTTTTTCCCGCATCTCCTCCTGTTGAAGGACGGGGCGGAAAAATCATTTCTTTTCAGGAAGTTTGACCACGGATTTCAGCCATTCTTCAATTTTCGCGTCGGATTTCTTGATGGTCGAGCCTAGAAATGCCCCGGCTTTCAGAACGGTGGATTTTTCGCAGAGTGCACGGATATCCTTTTCACATTTCTGCAGGCCGCCTCTGCCGTGGGTGACGAACGGGATGACCGTTTTACCCTTCAGGTCGTATGCGGACAGGAAGGTTGCAACCGGAGGAGCCATTGTTCCGATCCAGTTCGGAGTTCCCACGAAAATCACGTCATATTTGGCGATGTCATTCACCTTTGTCGCAAGTTCCGGCTTGAATTTCGCCCGGATTTCTTTTCTGGCCAGATTTACACACTCCTTGAAATCTGTGGGGTAGGGGTTGACCGGTTTGATTTCGAAGAGCGTGCCTCCGGTGAGCTTCTGGATCTTTTCGGCGGCATACTTCGTGTTGCCGCTCCAGGAATAATAGGCAATCAGGACTTTGCCCGGTTCGATGGCTTTTTTCTCGGGTTTCGATTCCTGCGCGAAACATCCAAAAGCGACTCCCAGTAACGCGGCCAGCATCATCATTCCTTTTCTCATGAAGCGTCTCCTTTCCAAAATGACTTCATTGCGGTGCGGCAGTAGCGCCGGAGCCGCTGGAAATATAAAATAACGTCCGATTTCATCAAAAAGCATCCCGGATTCCCGGAGAAACGGAAAATCACTGAATAATAGAATTCCCCCGAAATCGCAGTTTTTCAAGCGGGCTTCTGTAAAAAAACACTTTTTTCATCGGGGAAGGAATGGAAATTTTCGGATTATCTGGTTTCTCTCGCCAACTTGCAGGAGACTCCGCCGTCGACAGGAATATCTGCTCCGTTGATGAAGGAAGCGCCGTCCGAAGCCAGAAATACGCACAGTTCTCCGATGTCGCGTCCCTGTCCGATTCTTCTTACGGGAATTCCTTCGGCGATGCCGGGCGTGGTTTTCATGCGGGGCACGTCGATATACCCGGGCAGGATGTTGTTGACACGGATTCCGAGCGGGCCGCCTTCCAGCGCCAGCTGGGCTGTCATCGAGTGGATGGCTCCCTTGCTGAGAGCATAGAGAGTGCGTCCGGGCACGGTCGTATTCTGCTGAACGGAGCCGATATTGACAATGCTGCCTCCGCGTCCTTTCATCAGGCGCAGTTCATTCAGACAGCAGAAGAGCGTTCCCTTGACATTGATGTCGGTGAGTTGATCATACAGTTCCGGCGTGATGTCGTCCAGTGCGATGAATCCCGGGTCCCATCCCGCGTTGTTGACGGCACCGTCGAGCGAGCCGAATTCATTTCCGATCCATTCGAACATCCTGAAGAGTTCTTCCGTTTTTCCGAGGTCCGCCCGGAACAGATGAACTTCTCCGCCAAGTTCATTTGCCAGTTTTTTCGCCAGTTCCGGATCGCTGCGGTAATGGAGAATGAGTTCAGCTCCCGCCTCTGAAAAGGACCGTGCGATTCCTTCACCGATTCCACGCGAGGCTCCTGTCACGAGCACACGTTTTCCGCGCATGGAACATGGGGTCATCTCTCCACCTCGAGCAGATATTCGCCTGCGGCGAGGCGCACTTTCCCATCGTTTTCCGGAGGGATGACTTTTCCATCGGATGCCGTGACAGCGATGAGTTTTTTTGCGATGAACCTGAACTCAATTTTGTCTTCGAGGAGCATGGAGACAGGCGGTTCCTTGAGACAGTTTACATACCGGTTCGCCATTCTGCGATAGCTTTTTCCGCGTCCCGTGTCCATGGTGAACGCCTGTTTCGGCATCAGGGTTAATGACCATTCCCGTTCCGATTTCTTTTCCAGGAAGTAACATCCGTTTCCGGAGCATTCGGCAAACCGGGAGTCGCCGCGTCCGACCACTTTTTTAAGACGGTCGATATTTTCCAGCGGCTCGGTGTTGGAATTGGAATAACAGAAAGTCGTTTCATCCTTGTAGAGGACCCGGTCGTCCTTGCGTTCGATCCGGTAGTTTTTTCCATGCCAGCTTTCTGTTTCGAATTCAATAGGATCGCCGGGTTCATTGTGGCGAAAAAGTTCACCCGCCGCGGCAAATCCGGCGGCGCGGGAAGGTGTGTGTGCAATGTTCAGAAAGTGGATGAGCCAGCCGGGATTCCAAGGGGCCACCGCATACGGGGTATAGGTGAAATAGGCGGCCATCTGGACCTCGTGACGTGCGTATTCGGCGGCGATGGCCGCGAGCGGATACCCGTTGTTTGTGCTGGTGGCGTCGAATTCGTAGGCGATTCGCGCATGTCGTCCCCGGGCAAGCGTTTCATATCGCTCGAACCATTGTTTCGCCAGAACCAGATGATTGGCGGAAT
>CAYWZD010000398.1:0-4186 GCA_964462755.1 uncultured Victivallales bacterium
CGATCATCGACACCCAGCTGGTCATGAACATGCCCAAAAAGCTGACCGCCTACTCCGGCATCGACGCCCTTGTCCACGCACTGGAAGCCCGTGTCTCCATTCTCGCCACGGAGTTCACCAACGGCATGGCGCGCGAAGCCGCACGGCTGATTTTCAAGTATCTGCCCGCCGCCTATGAAAACGGCGCCACGGACGAAAAGGCAAGAGAGAAAGTACACCATGCCTCGACCATCGCCGGGATGGCCTTCGCCAACGCGTTTCTGGGCGTCTGCCATTCCATGGCGCATAAGCTCGGAGCCGCATTCCATGTGCCGCACGGCCTCGCCAACGCGCTGCTGATCAATGAGGTGATCCGCTTCAACGCCACGCGCAAGCCGACCAAGCAGGGAACCTTCTCCCAGTACAAATGCCCGGAAGCGGTCGAACGCTATGCGAACCTCGCGGATTTCCTCCAGCTCGGAGGCAAGACCGAAGAGGAAAAGGTCGAAAGACTGATCGCCGCGGTCGAAACGCTCAAGGACCGTCTCGCAATTCCGAAGACGATCCGCGACGCGGGGGTTCCCGAAAAAGAATTCCTCGCTCAGCTGGATGAACTTTCCGAGATGGCTTTCGACGACCAGTGCACCGGGGCGAACCCCCGTTATCCGCTGATCACCGAAATCAAGGAAATGTATCTCCGCGCATACTACGGAAAGTAAGCGGAAAACCGGTTCAAAATGAAGGAAGGCCGTTTCCGGAAAATGGGAACGGCCTTCTTTTTACTCTCTATGCGAAAAGACTCCGGGAGAAGCCACACCAAGACATCTCCCGGAGAAAGAAGTCTCACATGTCGGATGTTCCCGACAGGTCTCTGGAATTGTACCGCCGCCCAACGCGGGAACGGTTCACAGTTCCGTTCCACCCCCCTCCGGCGGTACAATTCGCAGCCCGTCTGAATCAAAGACTTCTTTGGATTCCAATCAGCACCCCCCGAATAGGGAGTTTCTCTTTCGAACAGGTCATCGATGCGGCATTGCCGGAAGAGGAAAGAAGTTCAACGGTATCGTTGTCCAGCTGACGAATTGTGCGGAGTTCAATATTCCCGTCAACCTCAATCAGGACGATATCGCCGTTTTTCACATCGTTGTTGAATTTTTTGAGAATCGCGATGTCTCCATCCAGAATTCCGGCGGAGTGCATCGAACTGTTCTGGACCCGTACAGCAAACAGTTTCTTGGAGTCGAGCGCTTCCCTGATCGCCGAAGAATCGTAATAAATCTCTTTGTCGGATTTCTGGCCGTCTTTTTCATAAAATGGAATGGAGCAGATTCCGTTCAAGCGGCGCGACTTCGCACGGGGCTTGTTCAGACTGATGCTTCTGGCTTTGGAACTCCGCGACATGAAGTTCTTTTTCTGAAGAGACCGCAGATGCGCAAACACCGTGGAGGTTTTGATGTGAAAATGCTCCGCAATTTCATAGACGGTGGGTGCCATTAGATTGACATCCATGAAATCCTCTATGTAGTTCAGAATATTGCGTTGCTTGTCTGTCAAACCTTTCATAGGTCACCCCCGATTTGCATTTGTTGCGTTCCCCATAAAACTGAATCATGCCGCGTCGACACTTTTCTTTGTTTTATATGACTCACGCATATTTCACTAAAAAATATTCAACTTTCCTTACTACTAATTCGTCCGAAAAAATGAAATTATGCATATGAAATATTTTTTTTATAAAAAAAGTAATATTTTCATCCTGGAAAGCTCTCCGTTTTCGCAACAATCCGGTCATCTTTTATGCCTCCTGTATTGCAGCGGGGCGACTTTCATCTTCCGCTTGAAAGCTTTGCTGAAAACATACAGATCTCCGAAACCGCATCTTCCTGCAATTCCGGCAATGGAAAGAGAAGAGTTCCGGAGTAGTTCCTGTGCCCGGTACAACCTCAGACTCCGGATCATTCCGCCCGGGGTGCAGCCACATCCGCTCCGCAGGAAAACACGACGAACCGTCTGTTCGCTCACGTGGAAATCCGAAGATACCGTTTTCAGCGAGATCCGTTTGTGGAAGTTCAGGTAGATATAGGAGACAATCCGCGAAAACAATTCCGGGACGGAATCCGGACCCGGAAGGGTGTTCGACCGGATGTTGATGTTGGCCTTTTCCCGTTTCGACGCCAGAAACTCCATCAGCGCCGCAATCCCCGACGCCGGGGAGACCCCGCGGTCCTTCCGGCAGGCGGAGACTACTTTCGCCAGCAGAGCGCTGTCTGTTTCCGTAATGGCGATCGTTCGGTTCCGGAGCGGGGAAAGAAAAGCATATCCGGCCGGATCATTCAATGTGAACGTGATTGCAAGGTAATTGCACTCTTCCACGCCTTCCTGTATGGAAAAATGAAGCTCATACGGGAAAAAGAGGTTGGCTTTTCCCGCTTCCGTGCGGAAAGGGACTCCTTCGATGAAGTTGACAGCGGTTCCAGACAGGACGATCTTCAGAACCATTCTCTGATGCAGATAGTCGCGCCGTTTTTCCCGTCCGATTTTTCCGAACCAGACGATCACGTTTTCCGGGATCACTGGAAGGGGGGTCGATATACCGCCGGAAAAATAATTCTCCGGCCCCCGGACGGGAAGCTGCTTCAACAAAGTCAGCGACTCTTTTTTTCTCATCATTCCCTTTCCCTTAGCGACAAGATACCACAGTCTGATGAAAGTTCAAGTGTATGAAAATGACAAAAATTTGATTTTTTTTACCATTTCCAAAACGGCCTTCCGGTGTGAAATTATTCGCAGATGAAAAAACAGGAGGTCTGAAATGGAAAAACTCACTACATCCGAACTGAAAAAGTTTGCAAAAGCCTGCGGTGCGGACATCTGCCGTATCGGCGCCATGAGCGGATTCGAAGGCGCTCCGAAACAGATGGACCCGCGGTATATTTTCCCGGATGCGAAAAGCATCATCGGTCTCGGGTTCCGGATTCCGCGCGGCTATCTGCGGGGAATCGAGGAGGGAACATTCTTTTCCGTGTACGAGTTCATGGGCTACTCTGGAATGAACTGGCGATACATGCCTCATGTCATGAGGCAGATCGTCTGCTACATCGAAGACCATGGATATGAGGCGGTTCCCCTTCCGAACTGGGATGCTTTCGCATGGAACAAGTCCACCGATTATGCCGCGCCAAAAGACTGGGTCAAACCCTTCCACAGCCGTCCTGTCGCTCCGGACAAACCCGCGCCCGATGTCGCCATCAGTGTCCGGGCGGCGGCCGTGGTATCCAACCTCGGCGAAATCGGCTGGAGCAAAATGATCCTCACGCCCGAATTCGGACCGTTCGTCCGATGTGTCTTCATCATCACCGAAGCCGAACTGGAATACGACAACCCCATTCTTCCCGGAACTCTCTGCGACCGCTGTAAACTCTGCGCCCGGATGTGCACCGGACAGGCCATCCCCATGGACAAAAGCATCAAACTGAAAATCAACGGCATGGAGATCGAACACGCCGACCTCGATCTGCCGAAATGCTCCAACGCCTACAGCGGCGCAGTCCGGGAATTCAACCCCTTCTGGAATCCCGACTTCAAAATGGAGGACGACCGTTTCATGGATGAATATCTCTCCGGAAAATATTACGGCAGTCCCCGCGGCACGGGCGGTCCCTGTCCGCAGATCATGCACGTACGGAACAATCCCGCCATCGAGGCCGGACGCGGCTGTCTCCGCGCCTGTTACGCACATCTGGAAGCTCAGGGAAAACTCACATGCAAGTTTTACAAACCCTTCAAGCGCCACAAGGAATGGAAACTGGATTGACCTTAAAAAGGACATTGCATCAGAGCATTTTCCGTCTTTAAATATAGTATCATGCAATACTCTCAGTATTGCCGCGGTCCAGCCGCGAAGTCTGGGCGTGCAAAGCACGAAATCCCCGCCCGGAGCTCGTCCGTCAGCGAGGGAACCGCCGCCGCAAATACAAAGTGCATGAGGACTCCTCGCCCTCAAACTCCCCGGCAGGTGAAAATCACCTGCACCCCGGAAAACAAGTTTTCCGTCTTAAAATACCTCATTTTGGAGAACAATCGGTTTTTTTCTTGAATTTTTCAGAAATATTATTATATTAAAAGCATCTTTCAGAGAATAATATTTCAAACAAGGAAAAAATCGATATGCTTGATCAGACCGATCTGAAAATTCTGAGGCTCCTTC
>CAYWZD010000399.1:0-4163 GCA_964462755.1 uncultured Victivallales bacterium
CCCAGAGCTGCCGGTGGACCAGCAGGTCCGGATAGCGCCGGATCGGACTGGTGAAGTGGGCGTAGCGGTATTTCCCAAGGCCATAATGGAGAGCGGGTTCCGAAGAATAGCAGGCGCGCGGAAGCGACCGAAGGAAATAGGAAAGGATCACGGGCTTGCGGTGATCGTCCGGAAGGTTCTCCAGAAAATGTTCGCTGTTGGCGCGTTCGGTCAAGTCGCCGGTGCGGAGGTGGAAGAGGTTTTCCATCAGGATGGAATAATCGGCGAGTTTTTCCGGATCGGGCTCCTGATGCACCCGGAAGATTCCGGGGATGTGCCGTTCGATCAGTTCGTTGGCGACGGCTGAATTGGCGGCCAGCATGCACTCTTCCACGAGCTGGTCGGCTTCGCGCTGAACCTTGCGTTCCAGTCCGGTAATTTCCAGTGTGGCGCTGTCGCAGAGCACCCGGACTTCCGAGGTTTCGATCTTCAGAAAATGTTCGGTCCGCTGACGGTTCTGCCGCATTTTACGGACCAGTTCAACCAGTGCGGACAGGTTCTTTTTAAGGGGGACACTCCATTTTTTCGGAGCGGATTTCGGGTCCTCGATAAACTTCTGGACCTCATCATAATTCAGCCGGACCGCTACCCGGATGGTGGAGTGTATCCGTTTTGAACCGAGAATTCTGCCGTCGGACTCCCGGACGGTGAAGAGAATCGTATGGGCGTTCGATTCGACCCCCTCGCGGAGGCTGATGAGAGCGGTCAGCGCGCCGGGAAGCATCGGAAGGAACATCCCCGGAAGATACGAGGAAAAGGCGCGTCTGGCCGCGCCCTTGTCGAGCTTGGTTCCGGCGCGGACCCAGGCGGCGACGTCGGCAATGTGGACTCCGAGAATCACTTCGCCCTTCTTTTCGCCGGGCATGATGGAGATGGCGTCGTCGAAATCCTTGGCGTCCGCGGGGTCGATGGTGATGGCGTAGTGCCCGGTGAGGTCCGTCCGTTCGATCTCCGCCGGGCAGGTCTTCGCGGCGGCCTGGTTTTCGGCTTCCGAGTAGGGTTTGCAGAGGTCGAATTCCGCGGCGACGGCCTGAAGGTCGGCGGCGATTTTTCCCGACATGCCGTAACGCTCTTCAATGGTTCCCCGCAGCGCCTCGGTGAATTTCGAACCGCTGTCGAGCAGGCGGACCTTGACCCATTCGCCGACTTCGATTCCCTTGACCGAACCGGTGATCCGGATGGTTCCGTTGAAGCGGGAATCGAGCGGTTTGAGAAGGCGTCCGTCGAGGAGTTCGCCGACGACGAAGCGGCGTTCGCGGGAGAGAATTCCCGTGACGCGCCCGACCGGTCCGAGATTGTTGTGTCCGTGCGGATCGATGATCTCGACCGACACCTTGTCGCCGTCGACGGCATTCTCCACCGCCCGGACGGGGATGAAAATATCCGGTTTCCCGTTTCCGCGCGAGACGAAACCGAACCCGGAAGCAGTCGCGGAAAAGATGCCCTCGGCTGTTTCATACTTCTGTTGTCTTGGCGACGGCTTGAACTTTTTCATGTGATCCTTCTCTCTGTTAGGAATGAATCATGTTTTCGAAGGAACCCCGGTCCGGAGGAAACGGTTATGTCAGCGAAGGAAGAAATACCAGAACGCAAAGCCGATCGCCATTCCCGCCGCGACGGAGACCAGCCAATAGAAAACCCGTTTCAGGAAGGAGGTCTTTTTCTCGAATTCCTTTTCCTGAAGTTCGAGTTCCTTCTTGAGAAATTCGCGGACCACATCCACTTTCACGGTGAGATTCTTCCCGGGGATTCCGGGCTGTTCCGTGAAAATCAGCCCCATTGCGCGGGAAAGGCGCATCCGCTTGTTGAGGGCGAGCCCTCCGGCTTCCAGAAATACCGCGATGTTGCGGCGGTAGAGTTTTACCAGGGAAATGATCACCATCGGGCCGCCGAACAGCAGCATGATGCCGAGGAAGACCCCCAGAACGGACCACGGGGAAACATTATGCAGGGCCTGCGCGATGAAGGCGACCGCGCTGCCGAGGGCCGCCAGTCCGACGCCTCCGCCCATCAGCATCATGGAACCGCTGACGGCCGGCGTCTGCTGGGAGACGGTGGCGGGATTGAACTTCTGCGCCTGGGCGAGCGTGCTGTCAAAACCCTGTTCGAATTCCTTGCTGCGGGCGGAAAAGAACTTGTCGACCTGCTTGCCGATAAAGGTGCCGAATCGGTAGAAGGGCATCCGGAGCGCCTCGGAAAAAGAAACCGGCTGCTGGATGTAGTCCACGACTTTCGCATCCCATACGGTGTCGTCCGGGGAGAAAAAGACGCCGGATTTGCCGACGAACAGGTTGTACATGTCTCCGGAAGTGACCGCGACGGCCACCACCTGTTTTTTCGGGGCGTCCTTCCGTCCGGTCTGGAGTTCGATATACATGGTGCAGATATTGCTCCGTTCGGCGATCGCCTTGTGCTCGGGAATGGAGACGACCCTTACGGCTAGCCGGAAACAGCGTCCGTCCATGACCAGTGTTCCCGCCTGAAGAATGGAAGTGATGGAGGGGTTGAAGAGAACCTTCAGGGAGGCGTAGTTGTTCAGAAATTCAAACAGGTTTGCCTGATACAGGATCAGTTTCTCCACCTTTCCGATATGTTCGATTTCACCGGCGTGGGCCAGATCGTTATCGATCATGGTGCGGATTTTTCCGGGGAAATCGTCCCGGAATCCGTTGCGCAGCAGGGTCGCGTCGACCGTGTCGAAGAGCGTGCCTGGCTTTTTCTGGAGCCAGACGCCGTGCGGGGCGAACGTCTTTTTCAGAGCGGCCCAGTCCGCCCCGGAAACGGAGACGGCTTCGGGGGAGACCTTCGTGAAGCAGGAGATCACCTTGTCCGACCAGAGCGGATTCATATCCGCTTTCAGGGAAAGGACTCCATCGGGAGAGGGGGTTGCAAGCGGTGCTTTGGAAAGATAAAGATCGATGGCGCCGGAGTCCATCATGTCGGGGAGGACGGGCGCGGGAACGCCGGGCCCCGAGAAGCGGAGCGCCGCGCAGAACTTGAAGTAATCGTCCATGCCGGGCTCAATGGCCGAAAATTCTTTGTAGAATTCACTGGTGGACGCGCCGAAAGGCATGATTTCCGGATGTTCGAGCGGTTCATCCAGCCATTGAAGAAAAGCGGTGGCTTCGTCAATGAATTTTTTCAGCGCGTCGGCATCCAGACCGTCGAGTCCGGAGCTGTCCTTCGCCATTCCGCAGGTGTCGATGATGACTTTGGCGAAGGCGAGAAGGCCGGGATCTTCAATCAGAGCGAGAGGGATTACGCCGTCGCCGTTGCTCAGTCCGGCGGCGATGATCTTTTCCCGGTTGCGGATTTCCTCCAGAGAGATGCTTTCGGAACGGTTTTCGCCGACGTTGCAAACGGCCAGTCTGGCGGAGGCCAGAATTTCCATGGCTTCGGGGTCTTCCGGATTGAGGTCGGAAAAGTTCAGCGTGGAACTTCCTTTTTCCGCCCCTTCGAGATTTTTGAGTTTGGCCTGAATCCACTCGATGGCGCGTTTGACCTCGTCGACCCGGATTTTTCCGTTTCCGTCATCGTCTATGAACGACAGAAAAACTCTGTCCATGGCGACGGTTTCGATGGCGAGGCTGGTGACGGACCAGAGCGCCGGAGCGAGATCGACGAGGCTGTCCAGATCGCCCGCGCCGCGGACAACCGGCTGAAATGACCCGCCGACTTTTTCAAATTGCGTGCTGCGCTTCATCAGGACTGTCCTTTACTGTCCGTCTTGGAAGTTCCGGGGAGAGAGCCTGAATATTGGAGAATCGTCAGAAGAAGCAGAATCGCCACTCCCTGGGCGAGGAGGATGAAGCAGGAACGTTCATCGCCCCAGAGAAGAGGCATGGCTCCGAGCCCCGCGATGATTGCGAGCAGATGCACCAGAAGAACCGCCCGTTTCCGTGTCATTCCCATGTGGAAGAAACGGTGCGAGATATGATTGTGGTCTCCGACATAGATCGGCTTGTGGTTGAGGAGACGGATTGTGACAACCGCGAGAGTGTCGAACAGCGGAACGGCCAGAATGAACAGGGGAATCAGCACGGTCAGATGGGACGCGGAAACCTCCGGATTGTAGTAGGTGACTTTTGCGCTGATGACCGCCAGCATGTATCCGAGGAAATGGC
>CAYWZD010000400.1:0-4159 GCA_964462755.1 uncultured Victivallales bacterium
TCGCCCTCCATCCGCGCAAGATTGCGGAAACGGTTTGCATAACGGGGACGGTCGCGCAGAAGGAGCCTCGAATAAAGCTCCCTGACATGCTGTTTTTTTTCTTCCGGAGATTCTGCAGTTTTCATACAGTAATATAGCACGCGAAAACGAAAAAACCATGCTCACTCACGAGCGTCCCGGCGGAAGGAAGCCTTTCTTCCGGTTTTGCGCACGATATTCGCCGGGCGTGAGGCAGAAATGTTTTTTGAAGGACCGGCAGAAATCCATCGAATTGAGAAAACCGCACGAATCCGCGATCTCAAAAGTTTTTTTGCCGGAGGAACGGAGAAGTTCCTTCGCCAGATTCAAACGAAGACTCTGCACGAACTGCATCGGAGAGGCTTTGAAATTCCGCTCCCAGATCCGGTAGAAAGTCCGGTGGGAAATTCCATGCCGCTTCAGAAGGACGGACAGATCGATTTTTCTGTTGAAATTCCTCTGGAGATACACGGCAATCGCGGTCACGGCGGGATTTTCAATATTTTCAAAGTACCGGACGTCCGAGGGAAGGATGCACTCCATGATAATTTCAAAGGCAACCATGTCCAGACGGTCCATCGTTCCCGGACACGCAATGAAAACACAAAGCTGCTGGAGTTCCGAAATCAGCCGTTCCATTCTTTCCGTGATGACCAGCGGATGACAGCGTCCGTCAATCTTCAGCCCTGCCTCGATGAATTTTTCGCGGCACTCCTCCGGATAGCCGAGATAGATTTCATCCCACGGGCGTTCCGCCTCGATGCAACTGACGGTTCCTTTGTCCGCGACGGTATAAACGGGCGCTTTCACCTCATACCGTTCCCCGTGGGTCTCATCGTTCCAGTAGATTTTTCCGCCGTGGCTTTTCAGGACAAGCCCGATGAAAAGAGCATTTCTCGGAACCCGGAGAACCGGATGATAAACCTTCGGCATGTATCCGAAATACTGGAGCTTGAACGGAAAGTTCACATAGCGCCTGAACTGCTTCGGAGAAAAAGAATATTGATCCGGCATGACAGCAATCCTCCCGGAGAAAAATTTACACCGCTTCGGAAAAATAGCAAGCATTATGGCATGAAATGATTATTTTATGGCAGACTTTTCCATTGTGCGGACGCGATCGGCGGGTTATAATATTCAAAACAAAAAAAGAAAAGGAGCCTGAAATGATTTATCCGAAATATGGGCTTTTTTATGATTTTCACACCGATGTATGCTGTCCGGACATCGGGGGGGAGCTGGACGCGGAAAAATTCGCACAATCCGTCGCCGAATGCGGCGTGGACTTCCTGACCGTGCACGCCCGGTGCAATCAGGGGTTCAGCTATTACGACACGGAAATCGGAATACGTCATCCGGGACTGAAAAAAGATCTGTTCGGAGAAATATTATACGCCTGTAAAAAAAATGGCATCGCGGTTTCGGCTTATCTGAACGGCGGTTTGAGCAATGAAGAGGGGCTCGAACACCCGGAATGGCTGAGGGTGTCTCCCGACGGCCGCATTTACGCGGAGGACAGGACAAGTCCGTATGTCCGTTCGATGTGTTTCAATTCCCCATACAGGGAGCATCTGAAGGCAATGATCCGGGAAATCGGGAAGAAGTATCATCCCGACGGCTTTTTCATCGACTGTTACGGGTTCAGCCATATCTGCGTCTGTCCGACATGCGTGCGTGAAATGCGCTCGCTCGGATATGACCCGGAGAATCCGGACGATCTGCGCAAATACGGCAAATTCATATCGGTCCGGCTGGCATGGGAAATCCGGGAAGCCGTCTGTGAAAATGTACCGGAAGCGCTGCTTTACTTCAACGGTCTCGGATATGAGGAACAGAAGGGGATCGGCTCCTATATCGAGTGCGAATGTCTGCCGACGTCGCCCACATGGAGCTACGACCATCTGCCGCTGCTGGGACGACATATCCGCGCACTCGGATATCCGTTCGCCATGAACATGACCGCCCGGTTCTACGACTGGGGCGACTTCGGAAGCATCCGGCGGACCTCCGGAATCCAAAGCGATTTTCTCCTCGGACTCTCCCTTGGCTTGCGCCCGAATCTGGGGTCCCACATGCACCCGTCCGGACGCTGGGAGGACCGCGTGTTCCGGTGTGTCCGGGAGGTCTATTCCGGAGTCCGTCCGTTCGAGCCGTATTTCAGCGGGGCGGAACCGGTCGCGGAAGCGGCGGTCGTCTTCACGAAGGACAATCTTTATTTCTCCTCAAAACCGGAGATGCGCGGCGCGGCGAAAATGCTTTCCGAACTCCAGATACAGTTCGACGTCATCACCCCGGCTTCCGGTTTCGAGAAATATGAACTGCTCATCTTCATGAAAGGCTGCGTCTTCACGGAAGAAACGGCCGAAAGAGTCCGGAAGCATCTGAACACCGGAAAAGCGGTCTGGTTCTGCGCCGACGCCGGGCTGGATTCCAGAAAAAAGGCTTTCCTATTGGAAAAGGAAACGGGTGTGAAGTATCTGGGAGAGTGCGACAGTCGCCCAGCCTATTTCCTGACCACACCGGAGTTCTCGGAAGAGCTGTCTTCCATGCCGCGCACGTTCCATGCGGAAGGGGTATCTGTTACAGCGCTGGAAGGAACGGAAGTCGCGGGCGTGCTGGTGCGTCCGTACTGCAACTTCGGGTGGGACGGACTCCGGGCGCACTACTACAATCCGCCGGACCGGATCACGGAGGAACCGGCGGTCACCTTCCGCGGAAGATGCGCCTATTGCACACACGACCTTTTCGGAGGGTACGGCGCCACCGGCGCGGAGGAACTGAAGGAACTCGGCGGCGCCGTCCTGAAGCGGCTCCTCCCGGAACCGGCGGTCAAGCTGAAAAATGCGCCTTCGTTTGTCCGGGCGATGGTTTCCGAACAGCCCGGAGACCGGAGGACAGCGGTCTATCTTCATTCTTATATTAAAGAGGAAGAAGCACTCTTCAAAGGGGCGACGCTTTCCATCCGGACGGAACGGACGGTCCGGGATGCGTTCCTGGCCGGAAGCGGAAAAAAGCTGGACGGCCGCAGAAACGGAGACTATCTCGAAGCGGAGTTGCCGGAGGTGTCCGGATTCGAGGTCGCGGTGTTTTCCTTTATGTGACGGCACTTCGTCCCGTCGCAATGGGAACAGACGTCGTTGACAAGTTCGCGCCCCTCCTGAAAATCGCGAATGTTGTCCATCGTGATTTCGGCGATGTTGTTCACGGCCTCGCGGGTGAAAAACGCCTGATGGGAAGTGATCAGGACATTCGGGAACGTCATCAGGCGGGCCAGAACGTCGTCATTGATCCAGCGGTCGGAACGGTCCTCGAAGAAATAATCGGCCTCTTCCTCGTAGACATCCAGCCCCGCGCCGCCGACCTTGCCGGATTTGAGCGCTTCGATCAGGTCGGAGGTGTCGATCAGCTTTCCGCGGCTGGTGTTCAGGAGGTAGACTCCCGTTTTCATCTGTTTCAAGGTGTCGGAACAGATCATGTGGTGGTTTTCGGGGGTCAGCGGACAATGAAGGGAGATGACGTCACTTTCCCGGTAGAGAGTTTCGAGGGAAACATACTCCATTTTGAGTTCGGCGGCGGCTTTTTCGTTCGGGAATGGATCGGAAGCGAGAATCCGGACGCCGAATCCGCCGAGGAGCTGGGCGAAGGTCAGGCCGATCTTGCCGGTTCCGATGATCCCGAAGGTCTTGCCGTGAAGATCGAACCCCATGAACCCGTTGATGGAGAAGTTGTTCTCGCGGATACGGCAGAAGGCGCGGTGCAGATGACGGTTGAGACAGAGAAGCAGCCCGAGCGTATATTCCGCGACCGCGTAGGGAGAATATTTCGGAACACGGACCACTTTGATATGCCGGCAGGCGGCGGCAAGGTCCACATTGTTGAATCCGGCACAGCGCAGGGCGACCAGCCGCACCTGCAAGGCTTCCAGCGTGTGAAGGGTTTCCGCACAAAGATCGTCGTTGACAAACACGCAGACCGCATCGAATCCCTCCGCGAGTTTGGCGGAAGCGGGAGCAAGACGCGTCTCGAAATAGACGACCTCCATATTGTACCGCTCCCGGATCGCATCGAAGGAAAGACGGTCATAAGGTTTTGTGTCGAAAAAGGCGACTCGGATTCTGTCCTGCATGAAAGTTCCTTTCCG
>CAYWZD010000401.1:0-4147 GCA_964462755.1 uncultured Victivallales bacterium
GTTGCTGATCGGGTTCCAGTGTTTTCAGAAGATCGGAAATGCGGTGCGGCGTGAATTTGTGCCGACAGAATCCATTTGCGGTTAGCTCATGACGGTTCAGGTAATGGAAGCAAACGGTCAACCGTGAGGGCATTATGAAGGCAGTTTTACTGGCGGCAGGACTCGGCACGCGGCTGAAGCCCTTCACCGACACCATTCCGAAATGCCTGATTCCGGTCCACGGAAAACCTCTGTTGGAATACTGGCTGGACATTCTTTCCATTCCCGAGGTTGACGAAGTGTTCATCAACGGCTTTTACTTTGCCGACAAGGTGAAGGCGTTTCTGGAAGACCGGGCGCCGCACTATTCTTTCAAAATCCATTTCATCGAGGAAAGTTCCCTGACGGGCACGGGCGGATTCCTGAAAAAGCTCAAAGACGGACTGCGGGACGAAGAATTCTTCTTTTTCGCACACGCCGACAACTTCTGTAATCTGAATCTTCCGGAGTTCATCGGTTTTCACCGCAGCCGGAAAGCCCGTCTGTCCATGGCCCTTTTTCACACGCCGACGCCCCGGAGCTGCGGCATCGCCGAAGAAATCGAACCGGACGGCAGAATCGTGAAGTTTCTGGAAAAATCCCCTCTCGCGAAGGGAAATCTGGCCAGCGCGGCCATCTTCCTGATGTCGCCCGCGGTTTTTGAGGATTTCCCGGAAGGCGAGGTCATCGATTTCAGCCGGGACGTGCTGCCTCTTCAGCAGGGGAGGATGTACGGCTACGAAATGCCCGGATTCAACATCGATATCGGCACCCCGGAACAGTACGCGGCCGTGCAGAAAATGTCTGGAGTTTCAAAATGAACTGGACCAAGCATCTGGAAAACATGAACCGTCTGATCTCGAAAATGGAGGTCGTGTATCAGGGCAGGCCGGTGACGGCGGACGAGGCGTTCGAACTGCTTTTTGCAAGGACCCTGCGGCTCCGCGCCGAAAACGGCACGCTGTTCTGCATCGGGAACGGCGCCAGCGCGGCGATCTCCAGCCATTTTTCGGCGGACATGGCCAAAAACGGCGCCTTGCATACGGAGGTCTTCACGGACCTTGCCCTCATTACCGCCATCAGCAATGACATGGGCTTTGAAAATGTCTATACGGAGCCTTTTTCACGCCGTGCGAAACCCGGAGACATGCTGGTGGCGATTTCCAGTTCCGGATGCTCTCCGAACATTCTGAAATGCGCCCGGCGGGCCGCCGATTTCCAGACGGATGTGGTCACGTTTTCCGCCATGGACCCCGGCAACCCTCTGCGGGAGTGCGGGTTCCTGAACTTTTACGTTCCGGCGCGGTTGTACGGCAACGCCGAATCGCTCCATGCGATGCTGCTTCATTACTGGACGGATTTATTTTTAAATGAGGAAAAACAGGAGAACTGAACTCGTGAAAACGATTGTTACGGGCGGCGCCGGGTTTATCGGAAGCCATCTGGCCGACTTGCTTCTGAAAACGGGACATGACGTGACCGTGATCGACAACTACTCGACCGGACGGCCCGGAAATCTTGCGCATCACGCCGGAAATCCGTCGCTTCATCTTGTGGAGGCGGATATCGCGGACTTCGGGAACGTGGAAAAGTATTTTCAGGGCGTTGACTGGGTCTTTCACCTGGCCGCTCTGGCGGACATTGTGCCGTCCATCCAGCATCCCATGGAGTATCATCACTCCAACGTCGACGGCACCGTCAGCGTGCTGGAGGCATCCCGCAAACATGGTGTAAAGAGATTTATTTACGCGGCCTCTTCCTCGTGCTACGGTCTGCCCGATGTGTTCCCGACGCCCGAAACCGCCGCGATCAGGCCGGAATATCCGTACGCCGTGACCAAAAATCTTGGAGAGCAATATGTGATCTACTGGAACCGGATCTACGGTCTTCCGACCGTGGCCCTCCGCATGTTCAACGTATACGGTCCCCGTTCGAGAACCTCCGGCACCTACGGGGCGGTTTTCGGCGTGTTTCTGGCCCAGAAACTGGCAGGGAAGCCGTTCACCATTGTGGGAGACGGCACCCAGACGCGCGACTTCACGTTCGTGACCGATGTGGTGCGCGCCTATCTGACGGCGGCCCAGTCCGACGTCAGCGGGGAAGTCTTCAACATCGGCAGCGGAAACACCTATTCGATCAACCGTCTGACGGACCTTCTCGGCGGAGAGAAAATCTACATTCCGAAGCGTCCGGGCGAGCCGGACTGCACCTTTGCGGACATCCGCAAAATCCGCAAGAGGCTCGGCTGGGAACCGCAAGTCTCCTTCGAGCAAGGCGTCGGGATCATGCTGGAAAACATCGACTACTGGCGCGCCGCGCCGGTCTGGGAGGCGGGCTCCATCGCCGACGCTACGAAAGACTGGTTCAAGTATCTGGGGAAGAAATAGCCATGGATAAATTCAAGATCGATTCCCATAAGCTGAATTACCATCCGAGGCGGCTGGCGGACTGGCTGGACGGCAAGAACATCTATCCCGTCTACATGGAGCTGAGCCCGATCGGCAGCTGCAACCATCGCTGCACCTTCTGCGGGCTCGACTTCATGGGATACAAATCGGTCCGTCTGGAAACCGAACGCATGAGGACTCTTTTGCCGGAACTGGAAAAACTGGGCGTGAAAAGCATCATGTATGCCGGAGAAGGCGAGCCGTTCCTCCATCGGGATATGGCTGAAATCGCCGACCTGACCAAGGCCGCCGGAATCGATGTCTCGTTCACCACCAACGGCGTCCTCATGAAGCCGGAACTCGCGGAACGGGTCCTGCGGAGTTCCTCCTGGATCAAGATCAGCTGCAATGGAGGCGACGCCAAAAGTCATGCAGCCATTCACCGCTGTCCGGAAGGCGATTTCGACAAACTTTTCGCCAATCTCCGTTACGCGGTCGAATACAAGCGGAAAAATGCGCTGTCATGTGCCATCGGAGTCCAGCTGGTCCTTCTGCCGGAAAACATTCATACGGTGGTTTCCCTTGCCCGGCTCTGCGCTGAAACCGGTGTCGATTATCTGGTCATCAAGCCCTTCTCCCAGCATACGCAGAGCCTGAACCGCCAGTATCATGACCTGCACTACAGTGCGCTGGACAACATTATTGCCGAAGCGACCGCATACGCCCGTCCCGACTTCAACGTGATCTTCCGTCTGGACACCATCCGCAAGTGGAACGAAGGCGAAAGGCCCTATCCGAAATGTCTCGCGCTGCCGTTCTGGTCCTATATCGACAGCAGCGGCAACGTCTGGGGATGCAGCATGTTCCTCGGTCATGACGAATTCCTTTACGGCAACATCAACGAAAACAGTTTTGAAGAGATCTGGAACGGCGAAAAACGGAAGAAATCCCTGCGGTACGTCGCCGAAAAGCTTAATATCAGCGAGTGCCGCATCAACTGCCGCATGGACGCCGCGAACCGTTATCTGACCGACCTCACCAACCCTCCGGAGCATGTGAACTTCATATGACGATCTCCCCCGAAAAGTTATCGGCCAAAGCGGACTTCATCCGCCGCGACATGTTCGAGACCGCGATGCGCGGGAAGGCCGGACACATCGCGCCCTCGCTTTCCTGCGTCGATATTCTGGTGGCGCTGTATTATCAGGTCATGAACGGAGACGATCATTTCATTCTTTCCAAGGCGCACGGATGCTATGCGTATTATTCCATTCTGGCGGACCTCGGAAAACTCCCGAAAGAAGAATGGAAGAACTTTTACGGAACCAGCCGTCTGCCCGGTTGTGCGGAACGGATTCCGGAATGGGGAATCGAGGCCGGATGCGGCGCGCTCGGACACGGCTTGCCGCTCGCCGCGGGCTGGGCGTGGGCGAAAAAACTTTCCGGCGAATCGGGACGAATCTTCTGTCTCGTCGGCGACGGCGAAATGCAGGAGGGCAGCAACTACGAGGCGCTCCAGCTGGCGGCGTTCCAGAAGCTGGACAACCTTTTCCTGATCATCGACGGCAACCGTCTTCAGGCGATGGAACCGCTGGAGAAGGTGCTCTGCCCCGAAGATCAGGAACGGGATTTCCGCGCCAAAATGATCGCATTCGGGTGCGAATACCATGTCTGTGACGGGCACGATGCCCTGAAAATTTCCGAAGTCATTTCCGGAGCGGGCGGACGCGGCAAGCCGGTCG
>CAYWZD010000402.1:0-4146 GCA_964462755.1 uncultured Victivallales bacterium
TAACCGGAAATGCCGTGGCCGTCTCCGCCGTCATTCCACTGTCCAGCGGTGGGACTTTTGATAACCTCATACTGGAATGCTGCGAAAGTGCTCAACATTCCCATACTTAAAAACATTGCAATGAACAACTTCTTCATACACAACACCTCCCTTAAGAAATTCAGGCATTTTTTTTATACTTTTCTATAAGTATACACCACAACATTTATTTTGTCAACCATATAGACACGGCTTTTTCCGAAATTCTCCATGGAAACACTTCTTTTTTGAAAAAATTCTGATTTTTTTTTCATTTTCCATGAAGAAATTCGCAAAGAAGGGGAGCGGACGGACTGCCCCCCTTGAACTCCGGAGCTCAACGACGATAGCCGCCGCGGCCGCCTTCCCCCCGGCGCTCACCGCCTTCATATCGGCGCATTTCGCCGCCCTCGCGACGTGGTTCCGCCCGACGGAAGTTCCCGTAACTCCGGATGTCATGAGTCGGAGTCTGGATCGTCCCGCGATCCCGGGAATAGGACCGGTATCCGTAATTCCCGTAGATGTAGCGGGAGTCGTTCGAAGAACGGCGGTTATTGTCCGAATAGCGGCGAGCCCGGTCGTCGCTGTTGTAGTTGCGGCGATCCCGGTTGTCGGGATTGTAGTAACGGTGGTTATTGTTATACGGATAATGGTGATGGTGCCACCAGTAAACCGGCTGATAGTTGGAACCGATGAAATAGCATCCGCCGCCATAATCCTCCGGGCCATAGGCATAAGAATATCCCGGATAATAATAGCCGCCGTCCGGATAATAATTGTTGACGGAGTTGTCATAGGAGGAAGGCTGCGTGGAGGCGCTCTGTTGCTGCTGCGCGGGAACGGCCTGCTGCTGTGCGGAAGTCTGATCCGGCGGGGGATTGTTGTTGTCCTGCTGCGGGGGAGACTGCTGGGCCAGGGACTGATCCGGCGGGGTCGCGTTTGTGTTGTCCGTCTGCTGCTGGGCGCTGTTCTGGGCGGCGTATTCGCTGTAGATTTCAAGGTAATGGTTGGCCAGAATAACGGCGCGGTCAAGACTGTCGGCATAAACGGGAATGGGATTTCCCTGATATTGGGTCTTCAGTCCGGTCGGGTAGATGAACCCGCTCCAGTTCGCTCCGGACGGCAGGGCGGCTGAGTCGATCTGGATGAACTGCGCGGAAATCGGGGTGCCGGATTCCACTTCGACGATTTTCGCCACACACCCCGTCAGCCCCGAAGAGACCGGATTCAGGATCACGGAAAGACGTTTGGCATAAATGGCGAAACGCAGATCTTCGGGTTTAATCTGAATATTCTGTCCGGCAAATTTCTCCTTGATCTCCTTCGTGATGCGTTCCAGACGCGCTTTTTCGGCTTCCACGACTTTATTGGGATCGTCTTGAGCATGAGCCTTCACCTGGGCGTCGAACCGGTCGGTTTCCGTCGGATTGTACCCATATTGCTTCCGGATATTGTCCGGCAGTATCTTGAAGCTCAACCCTTTGAGGACATAGTCTCCATGGGAATTGACAAAACCGATGTCGATTCCCCCCGGATGAACGCCTTCGACGACCGCATTTTCATAAACCTGCCCGTCAAGAGTCTTGATGGTTATCTGGGTGTCCGAGTCCGCCAGACAAACAGCGAACGTCGCGATCAGCAGCAAGGCGGCGATTCTCTTTTTCATTGGAATTTCCCTCCGGGGTTCAATACGGACAAATGGAACCTGTTGAAAACTATAGCCCTGGAAAAATGAAAATCCAATCGGAATCAACCAATCTTTCCATAATTTAATTTCCCATCCGGAGGATATGAATCCGTGACTCGCAGAAGAACCATCGCATCTCACCGGCAGAACAGCCGGGACACCGGATGGGAAATGCCCGACGTCCGCAAATCCGGAATAAAAGAAAATCATATCACCTGATAAATATTTTTGCCGGACAGATAAATCATGTGGTATAGACATTTTTCTGAAAAAAGACTCTGAAACGAGTTAATCTTGTTTGTTTTCTCCGGTAATTCAGATATAATTAGGACATGAAACACATCGTTAACAGGTGATGCCATGAATAAAACGCCGCTATACCGTAAAATTGCCGACGCCATTCTGTCGGACATCAACACCGGACGTCTTGTCTCCGGAATGCCCGTGCCGTCCATCCGGGAACTTCACCGTGTGCATGAAGTCAGTCACATCACCGCGATTCACGCCCTCGAATTTCTTGCCCGCAAAGGAGTCATCGTCCGCCATAAGGGACAGAACTACTCAGTCTCACGGAAGTTCGAAGTCCGGAATTGCATGGTCAAATCGCTGGGAGTGCTTTTCCGGCATTTTTCCATTCGCGGCATGGAGGAGTATTACAATGAACTGATGAGCGGCGTTTTCCACGAGGCCACGGCCTCCGGGCTGGGCGTGTTTTTCTCGCCGTCCGCAGCGGAACTCATCCGGATCTGCCAGACCGATTTCTCCCGGCTGGTCGCCGAGGCCGCCGCCATGGCGCCCGCGCTGGTCGGATTTGTGGCCGACAGTCGGATTCCGGACGAAACGCTGTCTGAAATCGTGGCGGAGACCCGGCTTCCCGTCGTTGTCACCGACCGGGATACCACGCTTCCGATCAATTCCGTCGTCTGTGACATTCTCCCCGCCTACCGCACCATGATGCCCACGCTTCTGCGCCTCGGTTATGAATGTTTCGTCGGGTGCGAATCCGGTTACGACACCTACCGAGACCGTCTCCAGATGCAGTTCTACGATGAGGTCGCCGCCGCCCATCCGTTCCGTCTGGTTCGGGACTTCGACAGAATCTCCTCCACCCAGATGCAGACAGAACTGATTGCCGCCGTCCGTTCCTTCGGCAAACGCCGTACCGCGATCTTTGCACCATCCGATCAGGAAGCCCGGGCCATCCTTCTCCGCATGAACGAAGCCGGACTCAAAATTCCCGAGTTTGCCGGGCTCGTCGGTTTTTACGGATGCCGTCAGGCCACGGAATATTCTCCGCGCCTGACCTCCATTCATGTCAAGCCAGAGATGATCGGCGAGCTGGCGGCGCGGCTGGTCATCGCCCCTCCGGGCCGTCTCGACACCTACAAGATTCCCATGGAGTTTCAGTTCGGAGAAACCATATGACGAATCCATCAGAAAAATTCATTTTTCACAATAGAAACAGAATAAGGGAGGACAAAGACATGATGCCGCACTCGAACAAACAGAAAACAAGATTCACATTGATAGAACTGCTGGTCGTAATTTCGATCATCGCCATTCTGGCGGGCATGCTTCTGCCCGCGCTGAGCAAGGCGAGAGACAAGGCGCAAGCGATCTCCTGCGTAAGCAACCTTAAGCAGATCGGACAGGCAATGCTCTCCTACACGATGGACAACAAGGACTGGTTCCCCGGAGGAACACTGCAGGAAAAGATTTACTACGATCTGGCTCCGTATACAGGGGTCGATCCGGCAAAATACAGATATCGGGACATTTCCAAGAGAAAACTGTGGATGTGTCCGTCGGACACCTACCGTTATCAGAATTATAAAGATTACATGTACAGCGCCGCCGGCAGCTACGGATTCAGCTATTATGCACGCAACAACCTGACCGAAGCACCTCCGCACCCAATGGAAAAAATCAATCTGATCAAACAGCCGTCGAAACTGATTTATGGAATGGATACAGAGGATTTGCGGAGCGGCAAAGCATTCGGCTATACCAATGTTGGAGCCAATGTATGGCCATTCAATCCAAGCAAAAAGGGAGACTCGGATATTCATTTCCGGCACAACGGAACCGCGGGAACTCTCTGGTTCGACGGCCATTCGGGGACCTTCCCCATGAAAGAATGCTATGGAACTAGCATAAAACTGGTCTACGCCGAATAAAACCAAACATAATTCATTAAGGGAATTCATCATGAGCAAATTTTTTGTCTCGCTTCTCTGCGTTTCATGTATCGCGTGCCTTGCCCTCCCGTCGGAAGTGGGCAAACAGCCGGAACGGCTTGTTCAAATCGGAAAAAAGAACGCCGCTGTCGCCACAGCCTCCAACACGGAGATCGTGCTTGCCTCCAACGCCCCGCAGACCACCCGTTTCGCGGCGAAGGAACTGCAATCGTTTCTGTCCCGGATTTTCGGAAAAGAAATTCC
>CAYWZD010000403.1:0-4124 GCA_964462755.1 uncultured Victivallales bacterium
CGGAAGACCGTTTTCCGCCGCGTCGCGGAAATATTTCATCGCGGCCGCATAATCCTTTGCGCGTCCGTTTCCTTCGTAGCATTTCATTCCCAGTTCATACAGCGACTGAGCCGCTCCGCGCAACGGGTCGACCGGATCGGACGCGGAAACGGCGGGAACGGCGGCATCCTCCGGAACCAGAGGCTTCACCGCGGGCGTCTTTCCCGGCGCGGACGCAGAGCCGTCCCCGAAATCCGCCACGAATTTCTTCAGATGCTCGACCTTTTCCGCATTGCTTTCCTTGCCTTTAAGAATATCGTCCAGTTCGGCGGATTTGATCTTATATGCGCGGGAACCCTTCGAATAACGCTGTTCCATCAGCTTTTCCGCACGATCCATCCAGTCGGCATAGGAATCCGCGGCGGCCGCCATGAGCCCCGGCAGAATCAATAACGAAAGCAACCACTTCCCCATTGTGTCTCTCTCCTGTTATGACTATTCATCCAGAATGTTTTCCGCCGGTTCGCACCTGTGCGGTATTTCATTTCGTCCTCCCCGATGACAGGACTTTTTCCTCTTTCTTCTTTTCAGGAACGGCTTCCTTCACGGAAACCGGCGCGGACGGTGCGGCTTTCGGCGGGGGAGAAATCTTTTCCTCCGTTTTCACCTTGACCGGAACGGGAACGGGCGCCGCCGGAACCGGAGCTTTCGCGGGCGCGGAGGCTTTTTTTCCCTGCTCCTGTTTGAGTCTTTCCATCTCATGCAGAAGCTTCAGACGTTCGGCCGCAAACTTTTCCTTTTCCAGCGCGATGCGGGCCTCGCGTTCGCGGATCATCGCGGCCGCCTTTTCCCGTTCGGCCGCAAACCGCGATTCCTGCGACTGACGCAGTTCATCCGCCCGCTTTCTTTCGGCGGCAAGTTCGGCTTTCCTGGCATCCTCCAGCGCCTTTCGCGCCTCGAGGATTCCCTTGTCGAAAGCCGTTCTCTGGTCCTTGAGCTCTTTTTCCAGACGCACAATATTGCTCTGAAACGCCCTGGACCCCGCAACCAGCGAAACGGATTCCTCGCGCAAAGCCGCGATCTTCGCCGCGTCGCCCGACTGCCTCAGGAGAAGCGCCGCGTTTTCCCGGCGGGTCTCCGCATACATCCGGTAAGACAGAACCCCGCCGGAAACCAGACAAAGCAAAAACAGCAGGGCCAGCCAAAGCCACAGGATCGACATCCGGCTCTGCCGACGGGAGATATTCTCCAGTTCCTCCATCCTCCGGGCCATGCTCTGGAATGACTCCCCGATGATCTTCCCCAACTCGTCGGACTGCTGTTTGGCGATCAGGGAAAACTCCTCGCCTCCCCTTGGAACCGATTGTGCGGCAGGAACTTCAGAACCGGGCGAAGTCTTATCCGCCGGGGGCGTTTCCGGTTCGGGCACGCCGCGGACGGGATGGCGTCGGGAGAGTTCCGTCTCGATGTCGGAAAACGCCTTTCCTGCGTTGCGGAGCTCGGCGATCTCCTTCAGGACAGCCACCGACGAATCGGAATAAACCCTTCGTTTTCCCTGGGCGGCGGAGTCGATGTAAATAGAGTACCGGCTCAGCCAGTCATTGATGGTGGTCCGGGGCACGCCGATCAGTTCGGCCAGTTCGATAACGGTATATTTTTTGTCATTTTCCATGATTCAGTTTCCTTCCCGGAGGATTCCGGCGATTTGAGCGATATCCTTGGCAATCTGCTGTTTAAGTTCTTCCGGATTGGCAAAGGCAAGCTCCGGACGGATGAATTTCACCAGTTCCAATTCCATGGAAAGCCCGTAAAGATCGGCTTTGAAACCCTCCAGAATATGAACTTCAAGCCGGGGTGCGATGTCGCCGTACTGATTGCGGAAAGTCGGGGACGTGCCGATGTTCACCGCGGCAGGAAAACGACGTCCGTTCAGGTGCGCAAACGCCGCATACACGCCGAAAAGGGGAAGCACGCCGGCGCTGATTTTCAGGTTGGCGGTCGGGGAACCGAGCTTTCCGGACGCGATCCGGTAGCCTTTCTCCACCGTGCCGAAAAGGGAATAGCGGCGGCCCAGCATCTCCTCCGCCTCCCCGAGATTTCCTTTGGAAATGGCGGAGCGGATGGCCGTGCTGCTGATGACGGTTCCCCGTTCCGTGCAGAGTTCATCCACGGCGGAAAAATGGAACCCCTTCTCTTCCGCCTTGTGTTCCAGGAAGCGGGAATCGCCGCCGGCATGTGCGCCGAAACGCCATTTCCGTCCCACGCAGATCCCGCGGATGGCGACCGGCCCGGAAAAAAGACAGCGCTTGAGAAACTCCGTCGGAGTGAGACTTGCAAATTCGCGGGTAAAGTCGACCGTCACCACGGCCTTGGCTCCGAAACGGTACAGAAGGCGGATCTTCTCTTCCGGCGGCAGAAGGAGCGGCGGCGGATTGGCGGTCAGCAGCTGGCGCGGATGCGGAAAAAAGGTCATGACCACCGGATCGGCCGAAAAGGCTTTCGCCATTCCCAGCAGTTCCGTCAAAAGCCGCTGATGCCCTTTGTGCACCCCGTCAAAAACGCCGATAGCAACCACCGCCGATGATATTCCGCAAAAGGAAAGTTCCCCGATGCTCTTGAAATCCGAAGGATAAAACTGCGCCATATCCGTCTGTCCCGTCATTCATGTATTCCGTAAAACCGTACTATAACAGAAAATGACGGATTTTCAAGCGTCATGAATCCGTCATTTTTATAACTTGCTTATTATCAATTATTTTATTTCCGTCAATTGGAATAGATCAGTTCCGTCTTGACGTTGGCCGGAAGGTAGAGATAATTCTTGGAGGAGAGCTTTCCGGCGGGTCCGTGGAAGTTATCCGTATCGAACATGACGGGCATGATCAGCTTGATGTCCTTCATGGTCAAGTCTTTTTCGTCGAGTACCTTCCCGTTCACCATGACATTCCAGTCGTAGCTGGAACCTTCCTGAGCAAAATATTTGTTGTCGGCCGGACAGCGGAAAATCGTTTTGGACTGGCTGAGATAAGGAAGGAGAACCGTCATGGAATCCGGCCCGGCGCTCCGGTCCAGAACTCCCGCACAGGTCGGCAGGCGGAAGCGGGAGCCCTCCTGCGCATACATCTGAAGGCCCAGCCCGATCTGACGCAAGTTGTTCGCGCAGAAGGTCTGACGCGATTTCGCCTGCACATGTTGAAAGACGGGAAGCGCCAGCGCGGCCAGAAGACTGATGACGCCGATCGTCACCAGCAGTTCCACTAGAGAGAAGGAATTCTTTTTCATGGGAGAAACTTCCTTTCTGTATAAGTTATCGTTCCGTCAACATCTTATGCCATGTCTGAACCGCGGGGCCGATCGCCGCGCGGTCTTCCGGCGACAGGGTGGTCATCAGAGCGGTATTGACCCGCTTGACCATCCCCTGACCCTCGGGAGTCTGCATCATCTCCTTGATTTTACGCTGTTTGGAAATTGGCATCCTGCGGTAGAAGGCATACGTGTTTTCCGCATCCTTGCAGATCATTTCGATTCTCTCTTTTTTCTTTTCGGGAGAAAGAGTTCCCAGTTCCTGAAGGGTTTTTTCCGTGAATTCCAGAACGCTGTTCACCAGAATGGCCTGTCGTTTCTGTTCAGGCATCTTGACGAGCACCGGCCGCAGTTCGTTCCAGGCGGCAAGGCGTCCGAGCATTCCTTTTTCAAGAGCGAAGGAGCCCGTCAGTTTTTCCTGAATGGCCCGGTCCTGTTCGGGAGTTCCCTTGTAGCCGGCGGCCAGAATATCTCCTTTGGAGGGGCCCGAAAACCAATAGATCAGGAGACCGGTGAGGACGATCAGGGAAATGGCCAGAATCCACCCGGCTTTTTTACGGGAAGACTTCTTCTTTTCCGGCTCCAAGGTCCGGGATGAATTCCCGCGGGGACGGTTCTGTTTCGCAGGTGCCATGCAGCATGCTCCTTCCCGTAAAAACGGCCGACGGTTCCGCGCGGCTCCCCCGAGACGCGTCGGACCACAGCCCCGTCAGAAAATGAAATCATCAATACCGGTAGTGCGACGCCTTGAAGGGACCATCCACAGAGACATTGATGTAATCCGCCTGTTTCTTCGTGAGTTTGGTCAGATGAGCGCCCAGTTTGCCGAGATGAAGGCGCGC
>CAYWZD010000404.1:0-4120 GCA_964462755.1 uncultured Victivallales bacterium
ACTTCGATCCGGTAGTCCGCTCCGCGGAAGCGACGCGAGACGCGGAACCCCTTCCATTCAGGCGGGATGCAGGGGGCAACGCTCAATCCGTTCAAGGTCGGACGGATGCCGAGGATGTGCTGGGTGGCGACAATGTACATCCAGTTGACCGTGCCCGTCAGCCAGCTCAGATTGCCCATGCCGCGGCGCAAATCCGGTTCGGCGATGATGTGCGAAGAATACATGTAAGGCTCATTCAGATAAACGTCCGGACCGGCCGTTTCCGACACGACGGACGGCGCGATCTTCCGGTAGTATTCATACGCCCTGCCGCCGCGTCCGAGCATCGTTTCCGCCATGACGGCCCAGCAGTTCGACTGAAGGAAAATTCCGCCGTTTTCACCGAGTCCCGGCCCGTTCGAGGTCAGACGATCCGACGGCTCGGGAATGCCCGTATAGGGAGGCGCGAGGAAGCGGATGCCGCAAGGGGTGTCGAGATGTTCTCGCATTTTGTCCATGCAGAGGATGCCGCGTTCCTTCGGCGCCGTGCCGGAGATGACCGCCCACGCCTGCGTATTGATGTAGATTTTATTTTCCGCGCGTTCACGGCTTCCGAGCGGTGTTTTCCCGTTGCGGAAAAGCACCTGACGATACCACTCGCCGTCCCAGGCGGAGCCGTTCAGCGCGGCGGTATATCTTGCGATCTGTTCTTCGATGCGGCGGGCGTCGCTTTCCGCTCCGGCGGCGAGGCAGATTTCACGCATGAGGCGTCCGGCGTAACACCAGTTCTGGGCGGTCATGACGCTCTCCGCACCCTCTTCGGCGAAGAGGCTGAGATGGTCGTCCCAGTCGCGTCCCTTGAGGAGCGGCAGACCGTTTTCGCCGCTGTCGCGCGCGATCTGGAAGAGTCCGGAAAGCAGATGTTCATACACCGTGCCGGATGTTCCGTCGAGAAAGGGCAGTTTCTTTTCGAGATAAGCGGAGTCTCCGGTTTCGGCGAGGTAGTTGTAGACGGTGACCGGGGACCAGACGGGACTGTCGCAGCGAGGCTCTCCGGCATCTTTCTTTTCCCCTTTTCCGCCCGGGGAAAACGCATTCGGGGCACTGCCGTCGGAACGTTGGTGGCTCAGGATAAAATCGAGGCGGGTCAGGGCGGCGTCCGGGGCGAGATTGCAGACGGACATGACATTCTGCATGGCGTCGCGGAAGCGGATGCCGGTCGAGAAGCCGGGCAGTTCCGACGAGATGTCGCGGTCGCGGAAGAGCGTTACGTATGCGCCGTAGGGATTCCAGACATTGATCATGTTCCGGATCGGTCCGTCCGGAATATCCGCTTGAAAAGAACCGAGCAGTTTGTCCCAGAAGCCGGAGAGTTCCCGGCGTGCAAGATCGACGTTCGGGAGTTCGCGATAATGGCGGATGATGTCGGCGGCCTCTTCGCGTGTGCGGGCCATGCCGACGCACCAGACGATCCGATCGGACGCCCCCGGAGCCAGCGTCTTGCGGCAGCCGATCGCGCCGATGCCTGCGCCTCCGCCCGGAAGCTGTGAGAAGGACCATTCGCCCTTCTCCACGGCCGCCGGATTTGCGGTGGAGCGTCCGCGTCCGATGAAGGCGTCGCGGGAGCAATCGAAACCGTCCGGTTCGGCGCTGGAGGAGACGAAGACCGTATCCGTGTATTCCGCCTCATAGACGAAATAATCGTAGAGGACGGCTTTGAGCGTATCGTCCCAGGTGAAGCGGACCTGATTCCGCAGGACGATCCAGCCGATGATCTCCTTGAAATATTCGAAGAGACTGAATTCCAGATAGTTCGTAATAAAAAGATTGCGTTCCGAATCACTGCGGTTGACGATTTTGAGGTCCAGCAGAAGCGCTTCGCCGCTGACCGGCACGAAAAGCTCCAGTTCCGCTTCAAGGGTTCCGCGTGCGGCTTTGAAACGGGTGTAACCCATGCCGTGACGGCATTCCCAACGGGTGAGCGGAATCTGGGACGGCTGGAACGATGGGTTCCAGAAGGTGCCGTCCTCCTCCCGGATATAGATGTAAAAACCGGGACGGTCCTGCGGCAGAGCCATGAATTCATAGCGGGAGATGCGGCGGCTCAAGGCTTGCGTGTGCCACGCAAGCCCGCCCGCTCCCTGACTGACGAACGCGCCCGTTTTTCCCATGCCGAGGTAATTGATCCACGGACGCGGCGGCAGCGGATCGGTGATCGCGTATTCACGTTTTTCCTCGTCGAAATAACCGTATGACTTCATTTTGCGGCCTCACTGACGAAGGGGGATGCCGGGAGGTCCGCCCCGTTGCAGAAATTGAGGTTTTCCGGATAATCCTTCCATGCGTAGCGCACCGCGACCGGAGCGGTCACGTTTTCGTTTGAAACCAGGACCGTATTTCCGGAAATCTCCGCCTTTGCGGGGAGGAAACGGCCGTCTTTGCCTGCGATTTCAAAGTGGCGGAGGGGCTGTCCATCCTTCGACCGGAGCCCTTCGGCACAATCGAAGAAGACACGGATTTTTCCGTTCTCGGCTTTCATGGAGCGGTAGAGCGGGCCGGAGTGAACTTTCTGCTGTCCGTAGTCTTTCACAAGCGCCCACAGCGCCAGCCTCCGGCCGACTTCCCGTTTGTTGCCCGGATGGATGTCTTTCGGATTGCCGATGTCAACGGCGGTCGCCATGCCGGTGTTTGGAATTTCCAACGTCCGGCGCTGGGCGTCGCGCAGAAGCGGCCAGCCGTCGCCGTTGTTGGTTTTGAATCCGGCCAACTGGACAAAATAGAACGGAATTTCTCCGGAGCCGAATACCTTGCGCCAGTCTTCGATCAGTGCGCCGAAGACATTCCGGTATTTTTTCGCGCCGGCGGAATAGGCGTTGGCCTCGCCCTGATACCAGATCACGCCACGGATGCCATATCCGAGCAGCGGCGCGATCATGCCGTTGTAGAGACTTGACGGAAGACGCGGCGAAATTCCCTTGAACTCCAGTTTCGAGGCACGGTAGAGCCACTCGCCGCCGACCGGTATTTTGTCGCCGGTTCCCTTCCGCTGAAGAAACATGATGTTTTCCGGACCGGTCAGGCCGCCCCAGCCGATCTTGAAGGTTTTGACGGCAATGACATTCCGCCCCGCTTTGACGAGGCGTCCGGGGATTTCGTAGACCCGCCGGACCAGCGTGTGTTTCGTGGTTTTTCCGATCTCTTCGCCGTTGAAATACGTGGTCTCGTAGTCGTCGACGGTCCCAAGCGACAGCGTGAGGTCCTTGTCCGCCCAGTCCGCGGGCAGTTCGACCGCTTTCCGCGCCCAGATTACGCCGTTGTATTCAATCGGATACAGTTCGTAATCCCAGTGAATACGTTTTTCCTGTTTGCTCCAGCCGTCCGCGGGAAGATTTTCCTTCATCCAAGCGGAGTCGTCGAGATCGACTTTGCGCGGGGAATTTTCAATCACCGGAAGCGCCTTCTGAAGTTCCGCATAACGGCCGACTGTTTCCGGCAGACGCTTCAGAAGTTCGGGCGCCATCCAGCTTTCGGCCTCCGTGCCGCCCAGACTTGCGGCAATGATGCCGACCGGCACTTTCAGGTCCCGGCGGAGTTCCTTTGCAAAGTAATACGGAACGGCGGCGAAGGTATTCGAGGTCGCGGGCGAGGCGGCGAGCCAGGAACCTTGGACATCGTTTGCGGGCGTGATGGCAGTCTGCGCGCGGACCTTGAAAACGCGCAGTTCCGGGTCCGTCGAAGCGGCAACTTCAGCGGCCGCTCCGTCCGTCTGCTGTAATTCCATATGCATGTTGGACTGACCTGAAGCCAGCCAGACTTCCCCGAAAAGGATGTTCCGGATCGTCCTCGAACCGGACGGGGCCGTTACCTTCATTTCGTGCGGACCGCCGGGCTTGTACGACGGAATTCCGATTTGCCATTTGCCGTCGGCTCCGGCTTTCCCGGAGTAATTCTTTCCGTCCAATTCGAGCCGGACCGTTTCCCCCGGCTCCGCCCGGCCGCGGATTTCCAGCGTCCGCCCGGACTGAAGGATCATGTTGTCTGTGTAGAGCCTCGACATTTCCAGCGCCCGCAGCGGCAGCAGACATACGGCGGACAGAATCACGATGGAGAATTTCATCATTGTTTTTTCGCTTTCCGAAGG